>NZ_DAIUEH010000015.1:0-91687 GCF_036845245.1 Methylobacter sp. | reverse complement strand
ATTGTCAAAGAGGTTTATCGGGGCAAGCACAAGAATTACTCACTGAATTGGAATTAAGTGGCGGCTCTTGTCAACTTGCGCTATCGCTGTATTTAGGAAAGATGTCTAGTATCCGCAATAGATTTTAATGCTATGAAATTAAAAGATATCGTGAATTCAAGTAATAATCGCATTGAGATTAGTGAGCGTAAGTTAGTTATAATGTTAAGCAATATTCTCTATTAATCTAGAACAGCGTTAAAGTTGCTCAGTTAATGTTGATATCTTATTGATTAAATAATCATTTATTTTATGTTGATCGTGGTTAAGACTGAGCTTAACACAGTTCCTCTCATTACTCCCCTGTGTTGTATCCTTTTAATAATCGTTCTGTGTTTTTGTAAGTTTTTTATGCTGTGTTTTATAATTAATGTCTTTATCACTGTGAATTATGTCTGAAAATTATTCGTTTGATCGTGATTATTCGCTGGATTCTTTAAAAATTCCCCCTAATTCTATTCAGGCCGAGCAATCGGTTTTGGGTGGATTAATGCTAGATAATCAAACCTGGGATTCCGTATCGGATAAGGTGGTTGAAGGTGATTTTTATCGAAGGGATCACCGGCTGATTTTTAAGACGATAGAGCAACTGGCTGAAAAACAGATTCCTTTCGATGTGATTACCATATCGGAAGCTTTGGAAGCGATAGGTGAACTGGAAAATTCCGGCGGACTATCCTATTTAGGGATGCTGGCAAAAGACACGCCCAGTGCTGCGAACATTGTGACTTACGCGAACATCGTCAGAGACCGGTCCGTACTGCGGCAGTTGATTCATGTCGGCACCGAGATTTCAGACTCCGCGTTCAATACCGAAGGCCGTGAGACGGCCGATTTGCTTGAGAATGCAGAACGCGAGGTATTCAAAATCGCAGAACAAAGGCAGCGGGGGCAGGGTGGTTTTGCAACCATCAAATCGCTGCTGGCGCGTGCTGTCGATAAAATTGAGACGCTGTTTGAACAGGAAGGGTCGATTACCGGCGCGGCTACAGGATTTACCGATTTTGATGAATTGACTTCCGGCTTGCAACCGGCCGACTTGATAATAGTGGCTGGCCGGCCTTCTATGGGTAAAACCACTATTGCGATGAATATGGCAGAAAATATTGCTATTAAAGGCGATAAGCCGGTTGCGGTATTTAGTATGGAAATGCCAGGGGACTCGTTGGCGATGCGTATGATGTCCTCATTAGGCCGTATTGATCAGCATAAAATCAGAACCGGTAAGCTTGAAGACGATGAATGGCCGCGTTTGACTTCAGCTATCAATTTACTGGCTGAAACCAAATTATTTATCGATGACACCCCCGCATTAACGCCGACCGAAGTACGCTCAAGAGCCCGGCGTTTGGCGCGCGAACATGGCCAGCTGGGTTTGATCGTGTTGGATTATTTGCAGTTGATGCAATCGCCTTCTAGCGGTGACAACAGAGTGCAGCAGATTTCCGATATTTCCAGAGGCTTAAAGGCGCTAGCCAAGGAACTCAATGTTCCCGTTGTTGCATTGTCCCAGCTTAACCGTAATCTTGAGCAGCGTCCAAATAAACGCCCGATGATGTCGGACTTACGCGAGTCGGGCGCTATCGAGCAGGATGCCGATTTGATTGTGTTCGTGTATCGGGACGAAGTATATAACGAAGACAGTCCTGATAAAGGTATCGCGGAAGTCATTATCGGCAAACAACGTAATGGCCCGTTGGGGACCGTCAGACTTACATTTCTTGGCCAATATACTCGTTTCGAAAATTTCGCCGGGAATCCATATAACAGTGGGGATTATGAATGACCCCAGCAGCCTATGCTGTGTTGAACCTGGATGCGGTTCGGCATAATTTGTCCAAAGTACGTAGCTGTGCGCCGAGCGCTAAGGTAATGGCGGTTATCAAGGCCAATGGGTACGGACATGGTTTGCTGCGTATTGCCGAAGCTTTGCAACCTGTCGACGCCTTTGCTGTCGCAAGGGTTGATGAAGGCATTCGATTGCGCAAAGCAGGATTTAAAAACAGAATTGCCGTTTTAGAAGGGTTTACCTGTATCGAAGAATTTAACGAATTGTTGGATTATCAATTGGAAGCGGTGGTGCATTCCGTAATTCAGCTGGAAATTTTTGAAGCAGGAACGGAGCCAAATGAGACTTGTGCGGTTTGGTTGAAACTCGATACCGGCATGAATCGGTTGGGTTTTAAGGCAAAAGAGTTTAGTTCAGCCTATCAGCGGTTAAAACAATGTACCCAGGTTAAGCAGCCGATCAATTTGATGACGCATTTTGCCTGCGCCGACGATTTCAATGATGATAAAACACCAAAGCAAATCTGTTTGTTTAATGAAACGATTGCAGGTTTATCCGGTGAACGCAGCATGGCTAACTCGGCAGCTATATTGGGCTGGAAGCAATCTTTAAGTGATTGGGTGCGTCCCGGAGTTATGTTGTACGGTATATCGCCCTTTCCAGATTCAACAGGGCAACAACTGGGGCTAAGGCCTGTTATGGAGCTGCGTTCGCGATTGATTGCGGTCAAACAAATCGAAGCAGGCGACAAAGTCGGTTATGGTGGGAGTTGGACATGCGAAAAAGCTACAATAATGGGCGTTGTGGCGATAGGCTATGGCGATGGTTATCCTCGTTATGCTAAAGTCGGAACACCTGTTTTGGTCGGTGGTCGACGCGTCCCGCTTATCGGCAGGGTTTCAATGGACATGATTACCGTTGACCTGGGAACTGGCGTTCATGCAAAACCGGGCGACCCTGTAACTTTGTGGGGTGATGGCTTGCCCGTTGAAGAAATTGCTCAATGGGCAGATACGATTCCTTACGCTCTGGTGTGCGGCGTTACCCAGAGAGTTCAGCTAGTTGAAAAGCATTACGAGCTAAATCTCCGACAATATTATCAACGATAAAGGTAGTGAGTAAGATTGTGTGATTCATCAAGGCAAGTCGATCTGTTTTACGCTCTTATGGCAAAGAATTTCGAGGCAATCTGCGCGTCGGAATCAAGCTACCGGTTTAACATCAACGCTGGGTATGACTTGTAAACTGATCTGTATAATTTTAAGGCAAACTTCACCTAAACCAATTATAAGAATAATCCAGTTGATTACTAATGCTATGTTTTAATAGCATTTTTAGTGTAATATATTTTGAGTCGTTATAGACAGCTTGCAATTTCCGGCCAACATCAAAAGTTAACTTAGGATATAAAATTAATAATGACTAACGAAGCAGATCAAATGCAGGCCGAACAAATAGCGACACAAATTCAGCAGGCTTTATTGCTGGCCGAGCAGGGTGATCTGACAGGGTCGGAAGCGCTTTATCATAAGGTTCTGGAGCAAAAACCGGAATATCCGCTGGCTTTATACGGTTTGGCGCAACTTGCTGGCGCAATTGATGATCAGGAAATTAAGGAAGTGCTGTTAAGTCAGGCTATTGAACAGCTCGTTGATAAAACAAGTCCTGAACAACAAAGCTTGGCAGCAACTTGGTTAACAGAGCTTGCTGAAGTATTATTTAAACTTAATCGACCAATTGATGCGATGAATTGTCTTAGACGATGTGAAAATTTAATTATGGAAAATCTAAAAGTTCCGCCTGCATGTTAGAACCCTAAAAAGTATTACCGACAGGTAAAATAAACTATTTACAATGAATTATCAGCCATTGTCTGGTAAGCCTTGTTGCCTTCACGAGCATGTTTCATATGGCGCAATTCCTCAGCGGCTTGGTCGCGCTGTTGAATGATCAGGTTAGTGATGGTTTTGTCAATTAGCTGAATTTCTTTCACTATATCGGCCAGCTGTAACTTTGTTGATTCCGTAAGTGTTTTCTCACCAAAAAACATTTCCAACATGGCACTGCGCTGTTGCTCCTGTGACTCAAACTTATCCCAATCATCCAATTCTGCCGCTCTTAACATAGCTTGGGTTAAGTTAAGTAATTGATCAGCTGTAGTGTGTATATCCATGTAGGCTCATTTTTCATTAGCGCATATCGATCAAAATAGCGTTGCGTAAAGCTGTTTGTATTGATTTTAACTACATCAGTCAAGAAGGTTCATAGCCGTTTCAATTATTAGATTTTGGTGCAAATTGTTGAGTCAGATAGCTGGCAGTGGACTGCATTTGTCCGACTAAGGCATCCATTCTATTAAATTTATCATACAGTTGTGTTTGGTATGTAGCCATCTTGTCAGCAAGTTTAGTGCGTGCTGTAGCAATGTCAGTCAGGCTTTTTTGAAAACTATTGGTTTTACTAGTGATAGAGCCTGTTGAACTAAGTAAATTGGTCATTACTTTATTCAGATCTTCGATTAAGCCGCGTGAAAAATCTACTGTGCCTTTGGAGCCAGCAGTATTGTCGCTGATTAAAAGCTTCAGCCCTAGAGAGTTGCCATCTGTTGATGTTAATGCTTGGCCTTTGCCTGTGGCGGCGAATCCTCCAATAGTTCCGGCAACATCCTGACCGGGGGTACCTGCGCCGACACTGAACAGCGAGCTGGTATTATCGGTAATCTCGACTTTAGATGATGCCCCATAACTTTTGGAGGTGATAACCATCTTGGTTCCATCATAAATGACACCAACGGATACACCTGAAGCCTTTATTGAGCTGTCACTGTTGATACGGGATTGTATTTCCGTAGCTAATTCAGTATAGCTAGTATAAGTTTTAGGCGTTAATGCAATAGTGCCTGACTGAGTACCATCCACTTTGATTGCGAATGTATTAAGTGTCGGAGCTACGGTTGTAGAAGTAGGCTGGCTTGCACCAGTAAGTGCTCCTTTAGTAGCGTTGGTGCCGGCGGTACCTGCGCCATTACTTAATCCCATATTAGTGGTGGAGTTGTTGGCAATTTCCACCTGAGAAGCCGTGCCGGAACTCAGCGACGTGATAACCATATGTTCACTGCCTGGAGTTGCGTCATACCTTACGCTAACTAATGCGCCCGAGGCATGAATGGTGCTGTCAGTGTTGATTTTATTCTGCATTTCCGTGGCCAATGCGTCATAGCTGGCATAGGTGCCGGTAGTTAACGCAATAGTGCCGGAAAGAGTGCCATTCACTTTAATTTGAAAAGTGTCACTTCCTGGGAGCACGTCCAAGGAAGTAGGAGTTGTGCCATTTATCACGCCTGGAGTAGCATCGACACCGGCTGCACCGTTACTAACACCTAATCCCAGAGAAGTATTATCCTCAGTAATGTCCACCGAAGAAGATGAGCCGGAGCTATTGGATGTGACAACCATCTTGGTTCCATCATAAATGACGCCAACAGATACGCCCGATCCATTTAGGAGGCTGTCAGCATTGATTTGATTCTGCATTTCTGCAGCCAAATCGTTATAACTGGCATAGGTTTTAGGGGTTAACGCAATAGTGCCTGACTGAACGCCATCCACTTTGACTTTGAAAGTCTCATTTCCTGCTGCGGACACTGTCAGAGAAGGAAGGTTTATGCCATTCAGTACGCCTTGAGCAGCAGCTTGTGTGATGTCGATTGCATATTGACCTGCTTTGGTATCGGCTGTGCTGGTTGAATACGAAATATTAGGGTTAGAGGGACGACCTAATACTGCAAATACCGAGGTTACACCTGAGCGGTTCGAGGCCAGTTGACTGTTTAACTTGGCGCTATCCAGAGCCAGCGTGCCGTCTTTTTGGGTGGTGATGCCAATATCCGCTAAAGATTTTGCTGAGCCGTTAAGACCGTTTACCATAGCTCCCAGTTTGGAGCGCAATTGCGCCATGGAGCCGATTATCGTAGCGTCACCTTGTAACAATCCGCCTTTTTGGTTTGTTGCGTCGTAAGTGACCAAGGGGTTTACGATCGTAGTTAAATCATTATAACCTTTAACGAAGGCATTGATGGCGGTGGTAATATCGTCATTATTCTGACTAATGCCGACATTGACAATTTTACCTGGTTGGGCTTGTTGAAGATTAAGCGCGAGGCCTTTTATAGCGGTGTTAACAGTATTGGATGAACTTAGTATATCTAATCCGTTAATGGCCAGTTTAGCATCCTGGGCTGTCTGGGGTTGGATCATATTGGTAGCCGCCGCGTTAAACGCCAGAGCCGAAAGGCCAGACGTATCGGTATCATTGTTATCGCCAGTATCGGTAACGCTGATCTCCATGCTGTTATTTGCACCAGTCTGGGTCGAATTTAAAACCAGACGGGAGCCGCTATTATCCGTAATAACTGCCGCTGTTACGCCCGCGTTGGCTTTATTGATGGCGTTGCTTATTCCTGCCAAGGTGTTATTGCTGGAATCAATGTTCAGAGTTAGTGTGCCTTGACTACCGCCTTGATTAAAACCAGTGTAAATATCAGTTGCCGGGTCGTAAGTGGTCGTACCGAATTTAATGGTTAGTGTACCGGTACCTACCGTAGACGTGGCGGAGCTCAAAGGTGTGGAAGCCAGAGTTTGGCTCTTGGCTAATTGTTTAACTTCCAGGTTGTAACTGGCCAAGTCGGCATTGCTGCTCGCTGTGGCGGTTACGGTAGAGGTATCGCTGGAGGTGACAGTGAGCTTCTGAAAGGAACTGAGGTTTGTCAGAGCAGTTAGACTGCTCTGAAATGATGACATCGCACTTTTAATGTTGCCGTAGGAGGAAATCTTGGTTGTTATCTCCGCTTGCTGAGTGTCCAGTCGCGTGGTGGCGGGAGTCTGTTCAGCCGAGACAAGATTGGTCACTAAGGTTTTAATATCAAGGCCGGAGCCAAGGCCTGTTGAAGTAATACCAGTCATTGTTCAATCCTCCACAATCATAGTTTAAGCGCGGATACCTATTTGTTAAGCCTGCGCTTTAAATAATACGCCTGTTACGTCATCCAGTCGTTTGACAAGCTTGAGCACATCCTCACCCGGTATCTGTCGAATGACTTCATTGGTCTTGGTATCCTTAATTTGCATAACCATATGCCCCGAAGCTTCATCCATGGAGAAACCCAAAGAGCGCTGAGCCATTTGAAAGAAATTGTTGATATCTTTAACCGCATTGGAGATTTCTTGCTTGGTTTCCGGGTCATTTAGGTCTTTATGTTCAGGTAATTTGACCTGCATTGCTTCTGGTGCCTTAGATACAGCACTGACAGATTCTCCTGATTGTGGGTCCTTTTTGGGGGGCGCCTGCACTAACCCGGAACTTTGTACCGGGGGTGCTGAAATCGCATTTAAAGTGTCCATGAAGCCTCCTTAATGGTAAGGCCAAAAAGGGCGACGGTCATAGACCGCCACCCTGTTTTAAGTTGAATAATTAACGTAATAAAGCCATCACACCTTGACTAGATTGGTTAGCCTGAGCCAGCATCGCAGTACCAGCTTGTTGCAGGATTTGGGTGCGACTTAATTCCGCAGTTTCGGATGCAAAGTCAGTGTCTTGAATACGGCTGCGAGATGCGGTCATATTTTCTGATGAAACCTGTAAGGTAGAGATTACCGAGGTAAAACGGTTTTGTATCGCACCCATCGCTGCGCGTTTGGAGACAACTTGGTTAATTGCGTTATCGATTGCCTTGATTGCCGCCGTGGCGCCAGAAGCGGTGGTTACATCCAGGCCGCCGCCGACCACAGCGTCGTCGTTGTTTTGGGCAACCAGGCCGAACTTGGCCAAACCGGTACCGCCTGAGGCAGTGCCGTCACCATCAATCCTGATTGAGCCGCCATCGGATGAGGTTAAGCTGATGTGTCCGCGTACACCAACAAACTGGCCAGCGGCGATAGGTGTTGGAACAGCAACAGAAGGATTATCGGAGACTCCGGTGACAACGCCGTTGCCTGTTGCCCCTGAGCCATCATCGTCGGCAACGATAATATCGACGCCTGAATCCGATTTTAGCAATAACTTACCGGTAGCGGCATCAGTGGATGCTTTAACGCCGGCAACCCCAGCATTATTGATTGCGGTGACCACATCCGATAAAGCGACATCGCCTGCCGCAAGCGAAATGACAGTGCCGTTAATGGAGAACTTGTTGGTCGCTCCCAATGTCGATCCGGCTATTGTGACATAGGCCGAGGTTGAGGCTGTTGCAGTGACATGGGTTTGGTCGCTGATGCCGTTGATCGCGGCGGCTTTATCTGCAGCACTACCGGTTGCGGTGGGGCCAACCAGAACACCATTGATTTTTACCACGTCGGTCGAAGTGGTTGTGGTGTTGTAAACACCAGCTGCCGTATTCAACAAGGTAGTGGCTGCTGTACCGTTAGCGGCTGAAGCAGAAAGTTGCCCATCTCCGATCACAGCGCCGTTCCCGGTTCCTTGGTTTAAACCGAAGGTGTTGATTTTGCTTGGATCGTTAGCCGCCAAAGTGCCGATTTTTATATCGGAGCCGTCGCCGCTGGTCAAACCAAGAAAACCGTTATAGGTTGCTGCGGTTAAACCGGTATTGGTGGTGGTGCCGCCAATCGTTATTGCCGCACCGTCCTGGTTAGTCAATATCAGATTGCCGTCTTTGCCGATAGAGGCATCGACGCCGCCGACCTGCCGGTTGATATTGTCCGCCAATTGCGAGAGCGAGACTGCGGTGTCTATGATCACCGCAGTGCCGGTGGTACCGTCAGTCGCGTCCACAGTGATGGTTAAGCCGGTAACCGCGTGTGAGGCGTCCACTGAGGCACGGGCGCCGGTAACCTTGTTAAAGGCATCCGCAGTAACGCCGGATGTTGAGGAGGCACTGTTAACCGCCGCTTCCAAGCCCGCTATGTTCGCGCTGGTAACACCCGCCGTAACGCCAGTTATAGACACGCCGTTAATGGTCATGTCGCCTAAGTTAGTTGCTGTAGTTGCAACCCGTCCGGTATAAGTTTGTCCGGCCGCCACGGAACTATTCAGTGACAATGTTTTGGTATCGGTTTGGCCGATGGTGAAGCCAATGGTTTGACTGGCGTAGGCGCCGACCTGAATGTTACGGCTTTGATTTGCACCGGCACCGGAAAACAGTTTTATACCGTTGAAGTCTGTGGTGGAGGAAATCCGGTCAATTTCATCGTAAAGCGACTTGACTTCGTTCTGGATAGAACCGCGGTCTGTGTCGCTGTTGGAGTCGTTGGCAGACTGTACGGCTAACTCACGCATCCGTTGCAGGATGTTGCTCATCTCGCCTAAACCGCCTTCAGCTACTTGTGCGATTGAAATACCGTCGTTGGCATTACGTACTGCTTGGTTAAGGCCTTTGATTTGCGCTGACATGCGTTCGACAACCGCTAAACCGGCTGCGTCATCTTTTGCGCTGTTGATGCGAAGGCCGGAAGATAAGCGTTGCATAGCTTGCATTCCAGCAGCTTGTGATTTACTTAAATTGCGTTGCGCATTCAACGCACTGATATTGGTATTAATATATTGGGCCATGACGCTTCTCCTAAATGGATATTTATTTTGGTTTTAGTGTGTGGGAATGTTTTTGCATCCCTCGCAACCTGAAACTTTTATCGGCGTAGCTTTAAGAAACTTTAATTTTTTTTATAGTTGTTGTTAATTGGGTATCTGCATTTTTATAATGCGGCTTACAGGCGCCATATATACTCAAAAACCAGAAATTAAATATCTTAAATATCATTGTAGCACTCAGAAGCAAAAAGGATAACATCCCTATTTACACGGTTAATTCGTGGAAATACTCGACGGAACCAATGACGGAGCGATATGGCTTACGAAGATAGCTATAGCTTTAGCCGGTACTTATAGTCTGGGATGATTTCTGACCTATGAAAACTATCGAGTTGTGTCGGCAACTATCGCTGTAGGTTTATATTGCTCAGGCAAAAAATAATTAATTGGCTGGATTTTTATAAAAAAGATAAAGTTTTTGTTGAAACTGTCGCTACAATCATCAGGTGCTTCAGGTAGTGGGGCGCAACATAATGATTAATGAGGATAGAACAATGAATGCTGTATCAGCCATAAAACAATATCAGCAAGTGAGTGTTAACAGTTCTGTAATGGGCGCGTCGCCTCATCGTCTTGTGCAAATGTTGATGGAAGGCGCTTTGGAACGGATTGCAATTGCAAAAGAAAGCATGGTGCGTAATGAAATCGCCATGAAAGGCCAAAATATCGGTCACGCCATTCAGATTGTAGGTGGGCTGCAAGGCTCTTTAAATATAGAGGCGGGCGGCGAGGTTGCAGAAAACCTGAGTAATCTTTATGACTATATGGTTCGTCGTTTGTTAGCCGCAAATAATCAGAACGATGTAAGTATTTTGGATGAAGTTTCCGGTTTGATGATAGAAATTAAAATGGGCTGGGATGCAATGCCTGATGCCTATAAGCATTAGTTTTGGAGGTTTTGTGATCAATTCAGTGGGCAATGCAGGTGGGGCCGGATTGATAGCTGCTGTTATGAAAGAGGCGACAGCGACACAGGATGTAGAGTTTGCTCTCCTTAAAAAAAGTCAGGATATGGATAAGGCAAACGGAGAGTCGGCTTTACAGTTAATAGCCTCAGCGACCGCTGCCACGAGTTCCGGGCGAATCGATATTCACGTTTAATCGATACGGCAGGCTATTGATCAACACGAGCGGCCTATGCCTTATTCTTTAGTTGGGCGCTAATATCTTAATTTAAAACTGTTTTTACACATCATGAACGAGTCCACTGCGCCTCAGCAAGGTATCACCCAGATTTTTGAGCAAGCCGTGGACAAAGTTCTGCAACTGGCATTAACCTACCAACAAGCCAACCAAAGCCAAGATGCCGAAAGCCTTTATCAGGCTATTCTGCAAACGCAGCCGAATCATCCTGAGGCTAACTATAATCTAGGGCTTCTGATCTTGCAGACGAAGCGGGCTATTGATGCGCTCACTTATTTCGAAGCTGCCTGTAGGGCGAAACCTGAGCAGGAGCAATACCGGCTAAGTTATATTGATGTGCTACTCCAGTCGGGGCACGCTGAAACAGCACAACAAATTCTGGAGCGGTCTATTCAATACACTGATACTAAAACATCACAGCTTGCAACGCGGGAAATTACAAAAGAACAAGCTGAACCGGAATCGATCAAGAAGGCATCGTCTTGTAATGGCCGAGGAATAGCCCCTGAACAATCGGAAATCAACGAGCTGGTAGCGTTTTATGGGCAAGGACGCACCACTGAAGTGGAAGTTATGGCCCGGTCTCTTAGCCAACATTTTCCGGAATATGGGTTCGGCTGGAAAATACTGGGCGTTGTGCTACAGCATCATGGTTGTTACGAGGAAGCGCTTACAGCCTTGAAAAAGGCAGCGGAACGGTTACCTAATGATGGTGAGGTGCATAGCAATTTGGGTTTTGCGTTCAATGCCCAAGGTCGGTTTATTGAAGCCGAGGCCAGTTACCGTCGGGCGGTAAGTGTCGCCCCGGACTCTTTTTTGGCCCATAGCAATCTAGGTTATGGGCTCTTAAATCAAGGCAAGCCGGCCGAAGCGAGTTTCCGTCGAGCGTTGGAGATCAAGCCTGATTTTGCTGAGGCGCATAGCAACCTGCTTTTCAGTCTCAGCCATAACGAAAAGGTGGATGCGACCGGTTTGTTTGCCGAACACTGCCGCTTTGGCGAACAGTTTGAAGCGCCGATACGTACATGCTTGCCGCAGCATAGTAACTCGCGTGAGCCGGAACGCTGTCTCCAAGTCGGCTTTGTGTCCGGCGATTTATGCGACCATGCCGTGGCCAACTTTATCGAACCGGTGCTGGAACATCTGGCGGATTATTCGCAATTGGCGCTGCATGCCTATTACAACCACAACGTTGAAGACAGCGTTACTCTGTGTCTGCGTAAGTATTTGAAACACTGGCATTCGGTTGTCGGCTTAGCGGACGACGCGTTGGCGGAAAAAATACGCGCCGACGGTATTGATATTCTGATCGACCTTTCGGGACACACCGCCAAAAACCGGTTGTTAACTTTCGCCCGCAAGCCGGCGCCGGTGCAAGTCAGCTGGATGGGCTATCCCGGTACCACGGGCCTGAGCGCTATGGATTATTTCCTGGCCGATCGTTTCCTGCTGCCTTCCGGACAATTCGACGATCAATTTACCGAAAAAATCGTGCAACTACCGGCTAGTGCGCCGTACCAGCCGAATATGGAGGCACCACTGGTTAATGCTCTGCCTGCTTTGAGTAACGGCTATATTACTTTCGGCAGCTTTAACCATTTAAGAAAGCTTGGCCCGTCGGTCATCGCCCTGTGGTCGCAATTGCTGCGCGCCTTGCCCGATTCCCGAATGGTGTTGGGGGGCATGTCGGAAGATGGTCAATACGGTGTATTGATCGACTGGTTTGCCAAGGAAGGCATCGCGCGGGAGCGGTTGAGTTTCTACTCGCGTTGCGGCCTGGCAGAGTACCTTGCCCTGCATCAGCAGGTGGATATGTGCCTGGATACCTTTCCTTACAATGGCGGTACTACGACCCTTAATGCGTTGTGGATGGGCGTGCCGACACTGACGCTGGCGGGGGAGACGGTGCCGTCCAGGCAGGGAGCTACCGCTTTGGGCCATGTGGGGTTGAACGCTTTTGTCGCTCAGGATACGGCGGATTTTGTACGGAAGGGCTTGTCCTGGGCGGGGCATCCTTCCTCGCTGGCCAGTATACGTAGCCGGCTGCGTGAACGTTTTGGGCAATCGGCGATAGGCCAGCCAGCGATGGTTGCCGCAGGCGTGGAATGTGCGTTGCGCATGATGTGGCAACGCTGGTGCGCTGGCTTGCCTACGGAATCATTTGAGGTTAAGCTGCAAAACATGAGTAAAATCGTGGATAAATCAATGAGCAGTAAAGGAAGCCAGTCAAATAAGTCCGGATCAAAAAAATCGACCATGAAGGTTGTATCCGGGAAAAAAAAGCAAAACACACCTGACTTCCAAGAGCTCAGTATGCTGGCAGCGCTGAATGACCAAAATCGGTTTATTGAAGTAGAGGCGTTAGCCCGGTCATTTACTACGCGTTTCCCTTTAGAAGGTTATGGCTGGAAAGCCTTGGGCGTTGCGCTCCAGAAGCAGGGGCGTATTGCGGAAGCGCTGGCAGCTATGCAGAAAGCAACTGATGTGTCGCCTGATGATGCTGAAGCGCATTGCAAATTGGCTGTTTATCTCCATCAGCAGAACCGGTTAGTGGAGGCCGAAGCCAGCTTGCGCCGGGCGCTGGAAATCAAACCGGATTACGCAGAAGCGCATAGCAAGCTGGGAAGTATTTTCCGGGATCAAGATCGGTTGACCGAAGCTGAAATTAGTCTGCTTTGCGCGTTGAAAATCGATCCGAATCAGGCCGATGTGCAGAATAATTTGGGAAATGTTCGATGGCGTCAGAATCGACCTGACCAAGCCAAAACCTGTTTTCTGAATGCGTTGGCGATTAACCCGAAATTCGCTGAGGCTCATAACAATCTGGGCAGCATTTTCTTTGCTCAAGGTAATCTTGCTGAAGCTGAAGCCAGCTTCAGCAAGGCGGTGGCGATAAGTCCCGATTTCGGTGAAGCGCATAATAATCTGGGCTACGTTTTTTTACATCAGCGCCGCCTGCCCGAAGCCCAAGCCAGCCTCCAGAGAGCATTAGAGCTTAGCCTGGATGTCGGTGAGGCGAGAAGTTCCGAACTTTTTTACCTCACTCACAACGATACGGTTGATGCTACAGCCATATTTACCGAACATCGCCGCTTCGGTGAGGAGTTTGAAGCGCCGCTACGGGCATTTTGGCCGCAACACAGCAATTCGCGCGAGCCGGGCCGCTGTCTTCAGGTCGGCTTTGTGTCCGGCGATTTTTGCGATCATGCAATGGCCAATTTTATCGAACCGGTGCTCGAGCATTTGGCCGGCTATCCGCAATTAGTGCTGCATGCCTATTACAATCACAGTCTTGAAGATGATGTGACCCGGCGTCTGCACCGGTATTTAAAACATTGGCATCCGGTAGTCGGCTTATCGCATGCGGCTTTGGCCGAAAAGATACGCGCCGACGGCATCGATATTCTGATCGATCTTTCAGGGCATACCGCTAAAAACAGGTTGTTAACTTTCGCCCGCAAGCCGGCACCGCTTCAGGTTAGCTGGATGGGCTATCCCGGCACCACGGGCTTGACTGCCATGGATTATTATCTGGCAGATCGTTTTCTTTTACCGCCCGGGCAATTCGACGATCAATTTACCGAAAAAATCGTGCGTTTGCCTGCTTGTGCGCCTTATCAACCGAATAGTGCGGCACCACCGGTTAGTGCTCTGCCTGCTTTGAGTAATGGTTATGTCACTTTCGGCAGTTTCAACCGGCAGAACAAGCTCAGGCAGTCAGTTATCGGCGTGTGGTCGCAATTGCTGCGTGCCTTGCCTGATTCCCGGATAGTGTTGGGCGGCATGCCGGACGATGATCGATACGAGACACTGATCGACTGGTTCGCACAAGAGGGCATCGCGCCGGAAAGGTTGAGTTTCCACAGCCGTTGCAGTATCCCAGAGTATTTTGCGCTGCATCAGCAGGTAGATATTTGCCTGGATACATTTCCGTATAATGGCGGCACCACCACGCTTAATGCGCTGTGGATGGGCGTGCCGACACTGACGTTGGTTGGGGAAACGGTTACAGCCAGGCAGGGTGCTACAATTTTGGGCCAGTTGGGGCTAAACGCTTTTGTCGCTCAGGATGCCGCGGATTTTGTGCGAAAAGGCTTGTCTTGGGCCAACCATCCAGACTCACTGGCCAATGTGCGCGCGCATCTGCGTGAACGTCTTCAACAATCGGCGATAGGTCAGCCGTCGATGATTGCCGCAAGTGTGGAATTTGCCCTGCGGATGATGTGGCAACATTGGTGTGCGGGTTTACCTGCGGAATCATTTGAAGTTCAGCCCTAGGCCGGGCATGAATAAGCTAAAAAATCTCCATAACTATTAAGGGAAGCGCAAAATGTGCTTAGCTCTCAGGAGAGTAATGTACCGACAATGCGGCTGCCTAATGAAAAAAAGAGATCCGGTTTCCTACTTGAAAATATAAAGGCATAATTACAGCTTCGCCAAGGTGGCTGTCGGGGGCAGGAAGAAAAACGTATGTCTAAATCAAAAACTAAAAAGCTTTCCAAGTCCGGCAAAGCATCAAAAAAGACGGCGTCGGCCAGTCCCAATCCTCAAGAAATCACAAGAATGACGGCGCTTTTTAACGAGGGGCGCGTCACTGAACTGGAAGCACTCTTCAAAACCTGGACATTACGTTTTCCTAAATATGTGCCGGGTTGGCAGGCATTACGATCGATACTGACGCAACAGGGACGAAATGCAGAGGCGCTGGAGCCGATACAGAAAATAGCGGAACTCTTGCCGGAGGATGCCGAGGCCCAATTTCATTTAGGCAATATCCAGCAGGAGCTTGGACAAGCGGTCGACGCAGTGGCGACTTATCGCCGGACGCTGGAAATCAAACCCGATTTTGCGGAGGTGCACAACAATTTGGGCAATGCCCTGCAAGCACTCGGGCAACTTGATGATGCAGTGACATGCTATCGTCAGGCGCTGCGGGTAAAGCCCGATAACGCCGATACGCTCAACAATTTGGGCCACACCCTGCAAGCTCTCGGTCATCTGGATGACGCGATAATATGCTATCACCGGGCGCTGGAGCTTAAACCCGATTTTGCCGAGGCCTATAACAATCTGGGCAATGCCCTGCAAGATCACGGTCGGCTCGATGACGCGGCGGCATGTTATCGCCGGGCGCTGGAACTCAAGCAGGATTACGCCGATGCTTACAGCAACTTGGGCAATACTTTATTAAAACTTGGGCAGCCCGATGACGCAATGAGCAGTTATCAACGGGCGCTAGCGTTGAATCCCGATTTATCCGATGTGCACAATAACATAGGCAATATCCTGCAAGACCGTGGACAACTTGAGGAGGCAATGGCCTGTTATCGCCGGGCGCTGGAGATCGAGCCTGATTTCGCCGAAGCGCACAGTAACCAGGGAAGCATTTTTTTTGGGCAGGGCAGTTTGCTTGAATCCGAAGTCAGTTTCCGTCGAGCGTTGGAGATCAAGCCTGATTTTGCCGAGACGTATAGCAACCTACTTTTCTTTCTCACTCACAACGAAAAGACTGATGCAAAAATGTTGGCTGTCGAACACCGACGTTTTGGCGAACAGTTTGAAGCGCCGCTGATTGCGCTTTGGTCACAGCACAGCAACTCGCGAGCACCTGCGCGCTGTCTACAAATAGGCTTTGTATCCGGCGATTTACGTGCTCATGCGGTGGCCAGTTTTATTGAGCCGGTGTTGGAGCATCTGGAGGATTATCCACAATTGGCATTGCATGCCTATTACAACCACAACGTTGAAGATAGCGTTACTTTACGTCTGCGCAAGTATTTTAAACACTGGCATCCAGTTGTCGGTTTATCGGACGACGCGCTGGCGGAAAAAATACGTACTGACGGCATTGACATCCTGATCGACCTTTCGGGACATACCGCCAAAAACAGATTGTTGGCCTTTGCCCGCAAGCCTGCGCCGGTGCAGGTCAGCTGGATGGGCTATCCGGGCACAACAGGCTTGAGCGGTATGGATTATTACATGGCGGATCGTTTTCTATTGCCGCCCGGCCAGTTTGACGATCAATTTACCGAAAAAATCGTGCGTTTGCCGGCTTGTGCGCCATACCAGCCGGATATGTCGGCGCCACCGGTTAATGCTTTGCCTGCTCTGGGCAACGGCTATGCCACTTTCGGCAGTTTCAACCGGCAAAGCAAGCTGAGTCCGTCAGTCATCGGCTTGTGGTCGCAACTATTACGCGCATTGCCTGGTTCACGCATGGTATTGGGCGGCATTTCGGAAGAGGGGAAATACGGTGCATTGGTTGACTGGTTTGCAAAAGAAGGCATCGCACGGGAGCGGCTGAGTTTTCACGCACGTTGCGGCATAGCCGATTATCTTAGACTGCATCAACAGGTGGACATGTGTTTGGATACCTTCCCTTATAATGGAGCAACCACGACGCTTAATGCTCTGTGGATGGGCGTACCGACATTGACGTTGGTTGGGAGAACGGTTACAGCGAGACAGGGCTCTACACTTTTGAGTCAGGTTGGGCTGGATGCTTTTGTCGCTCAGGATGCGGCGGATTTTGTGCGGAAAGGTTTGTCCTGGGCGGGCGATCCTGCCTCGCTGGCTAATGTGCGCGCGCATCTGCGTGAACGTCTTAAACAATCGGAGATAGGCCAGCCGGCGGTGGTGGCTAAAAGTCTGGAATATGCGCTGCGGATAATGTGGCAACGCTGGTGCGACGGTTTACCTGCGGAATCATTTGAAGTGAGTCGGCAAGACAATGTAAGAGACAAGTAAATGACTGAATCAAAAAAAACGTCACCGATTTATGTTACCCAACCCTTAATGCCGCCTCTGGATGAGTTTATTCCTTATTTGGAACAAATTTGGGACAACAAGCGTCTAACCAATAGCGGCCCGTTTCATCAGCAACTGGAACAAGCCTTGTGCGACTATCTGGGCGTGAATTACGTTTCCCTGTTTGCTAACGGCACGATGGCGCTGGTGACAGCCCTGCAAGCGCTACGCATTACCGGTGAAGTGATCACGACACCTTATTCCTTCGTAGCCACCGCGCACTCATTGCTGTGGAACGGCATCAAGCCTATATTCGTGGACATTGACCCGGTTACGCTGAATATCAATCCCGAGAAAATCGAAGCGGCCATCACGCCGCAAACAACCGCCATCATGCCGGTACATTGCTACGGTTATCCCAGCGATGTAGAGCGCATTCAGCAGATTGCCGACAACTACGGGCTCAAGGTGATTTACGATGCCGCTCATGCTTTCGGCGTGCAGCATTTTGGCGGTAGTGTGCTCAACCACGGCGATTTGTCGGTACTCAGTTTTCACGCGACTAAGGTATTCAATACTTTCGAGGGCGGCGCCATCGTCTGTCCTGATGCCAAGATTAAGCAGCGCATCGACCACTTGAAAAACTTTGGTTTTGTCGACGAAGTTACCGTGGTAGCTCCCGGCATTAACGGCAAGATGAGCGAGATCAACGCCGCCTTTGGCTTGCTGCAATTAAAATATATTGATGAGGCCCTGCAAAAGCGCAAAGCCATTGATGCACATTACCGCGAAGGCCTGGCAGGAGTGAACGGCATTCATTGTCTGGCCGATGCCGGAGGCGATGTGGCAAATTACGCTTACTTCCCGATTCTGGTACAGCCGGAGTATCCGCTCGACCGTGATGCGCTGTATCAAGAGTTACGAAATAATGATATTCATGCGCGGCGCTACTTTTACCCGTTGATTAGTGATTTTCCAATGTATCGGGGCATGCCTTCTGCGGCGCAGGCAAATTTGCCGGTGGCGAGAAAGGTGGCGAGTGAAGTGATTTGTTTGCCGATTTATCCTGCTTTATCGAACGACCAGGTTGATGTAATCGTTAAAATAGTTGCGGGACAGTCTGGCAAATGACATCCATTGCCATCATGCAGCCTTATTTTTTGCCCTATATCGGTTATTTTCAGTTGATGGCCGCGGTGGATAAATTTGTGGTGTTTGATGATGTGAATTTTATTAATCGCGGTTGGGTCAACCGCAATCGGCTGTTGCTGAATGGCGCTGCCCATACTTTTACGGTACCGCTGCGCGGCGCCAGCCAGAATAAGCTTATTTGCGACATTGAACTGGTGGATGAGCAGGGTTGGCGGGACAAGCTGATGCGTACCATAAGGCAGGCTTATGTGCATGCACCGTGTTATGCTCAAGTGGTAGCCTTGACGGAGCATATTGTTAATTATCCTTCGATTCGGCTGGATGAGTTTTTACTCAATAGCTTACGGGAAGTGTCGGATTATCTGATGCTGGAGGCGGAAATCGTAGGCACCTCGCGTATTTATCAAAATACCCATTTGAAAGGGCAGGATCGTATTTTGGATATTTGTCGGCAAGAGCGGGCCGATACTTACGTCAATCCGATCGGTGGCGTAGATTTATATGATAGGGCCGTTTTCCTGAAACAGGGGATACCGCTTAAGTTTTTGCGTCCGGGATTGATTAGCTACAGTCAAGGGAAAAGCGAACATGTGCCTTGGCTATCGATTCTGGACGTACTGATGTTTAATGAGCCGGACGCCATTCGGCAACTGCTTGGTGAGAGGGATGTGCTTTGAAAGAGCGTAAACATCAAACAATTATTGATCATTATGAAGCTTGCCTGTCCCGGCATGGCGATTCGCACCTGGGTGTCGATTGGCCCAATAAACAAGATGCGGAAAAACGCTATGCGGTAATGTTGGATGTGATCCGCGAGCATCAAGCAGGGGTGACGCTGCTTGATTTTGGCTGCGGCGCTTCGCATTTATATGATTTTCTACAGCGAAGCGGACGTTCCGGCATCACTTATCATGGGCTCGATGCTTCGCCCGCTTTTTATGAATTATCCCGGAATAAATATCCTGAAAACGCCTATTATTGCCTGGATGTGATTGCCGAACCTGAAAAATTGGCTGAGTTCGATTATGTGGTTATGAACGGCGTTTTTACCGAGAAATGCGCTCTTGAATTCGATGAAATGTTTGAATATTTCAAGCAGGTATTAGCTGTGGTATTTTCAAAAGTCCGTTGCGGTCTTGCGTTCAATGTGATGTCCAAGGCGGTGGATTGGGAGCGGGATGACTTGTTTCATTTGCCTCTTGATGCCCTGGTTGTTTTTTTGACTAAGGAGATTTCACGTCATTTTGTGATACGTAACGATTACGGGTTGTACGAATATACAGTCTATGTTTATAAGGAGCCGTTGTATGGCTGATGTGGTGATTTTTGGTATAAAAGATTTTTCAGAGCTGGCGCATTATTACCTGGAGCGGGATTCCGCACATAAAGTGGTCGCGTTTAGCGTTAATCGTGATTACCTGCCGGAAGATCCGGTATTTCGCGGCTTGCCGATAGTCGCCTTTGAAAATGTTGAATCGATTTATCCTCCCGGTAACTATGCGTTTTTTGCGCCGATGTCGCCGAGGAACATGAATCGCGACCGCAAGGCTGTTTACCTGGCGATCAAAGCCAAGGGATATCAGTGTATTAGTTACCTGAGCAGCAAAGCCATAGTATTCGACAACGAAATCGGCGAGAACTGCTTCATCCTGGAAAATAACACCATCCAGCCGTTTACTCGCATCGGCAATAACGTCGTCTTGTGGAGCGGTAATCACATCGGGCATCACAGCGTGATTCACGATCATGTGACGTTTACCTCGCATGTGGTGATGTCCGGGCACTGCGATATTGGCTCATATAGTTTTTTTGGCGTGAATTCGACTTTACGCGATGGACTGCGTATTGCTGAAGGCAGCTTTGTCGCGATGGCATCGGCCGTCATTAAAGATACCGAAGCCTGGGGAGCTTACAAAGGTAATCCTGCCATTAAGTTGAACATACCAAGCACGAAGATAAAGTTGTAGTTAACCACATCAGGAAAAAATAATGACGCACAAACGGACATTTGTTCCCTTGGAGAGTTTGGTGGATGCGGAATCTCTAAAAAAAGCCGATACTTTTAATTTGGATGATTTCAGGTACAGCGCCACAGTCAGAGGAAAAAAAATCGACTGGCTTTGCCTGTCCCGTAGATTGTTGTGGATGGCTTCAGGCCATGAGCATATAGAGCCTGAGCTTTTGGACTGGATTGACCAACTACCTTCAGGAGAAGTTTTGTATGACGTCGGCGCCAGTAACGGGATATTTTCGATATACGCGGCGGCATGCGGTTTGCGGGTTATTGCGATTGAACCCGATCCACTGAATTATTTTTTGCTGGCTTACAATAATTATCTTAATTCGACGTCATCAGGAACCGCACTTGAAGGGTGTTACAACCTGGCTATTTCCAAAGAAATGGCGGTTGGCCATATGCATATAAAACATATGGAGCTGGGCGGGCATGAAAAGATTCTGGACAAGCCTACGGATGTTTTCGGTGCTGATTTTCAGCCGGCGCATTCGCATCCGGTCTTAAAATGCAGGCTGGACGATTTGGTGGAGACGATGGGGCTGCCGATGCCTCGGTACTTAAAAATCGATGTCGATGGATCGGAAGCCGAAGTGCTGGAAGGCGCTAAGTCGTGCCTGAAACAGGTCGAGTCTATTTTTATGGAATTGACCGAAGAATTCATCAGTTCGGCCGCTTTTTCCGTTTTTGAAAGTCATGGTTTTATTCTGCAGGAAAAATATCAAGTACAAAATTATCAGGGGCTTTTCAACTGTATTTTTAAAAGAAGAGCGGCGTGATCTCGTGGACTAAGCGCGGGCTAATCTACAGTATTGATGGGCGGCTGCCTTGGGCGCGTTCGCATGCCCAGATTCCTACTGTCGATGTAGTGGATGACAACCGGTTGGAGGTGTTTTTCAGTAGCCGCGATGACGCCAATCGCAGTTTGATTGCACGCATGAAAGTGGATGCCGCCGATCCGGCCAACATCCTTGAGATTCAGCCGCAACCCTTGTTGCAACTCGGGTTGCCGGGAACGTTCGACGATTGCGGCATGATGCCGTCTTCAATCGTGAATTGGCAGGGATTGAAGTATTTGTATTATATCGGCTGGAATGTGCGCAATACCGTGCCGTATCACAATTCTATAGGTTTGGCGGTCAGTGACGATGGCGGATGCACGTATCGTCGCCTGTTTGACGGTCCGGTGATGGATCGCACGGCTGAAGAGCCTTATTTTTGCGCGACCACCTGCGTCCGGATTGAAAATGGCGTTTGGCGCAACTGGTATCTGTCGTGCACAGGCTGGGAAAGCATCGGCGGGCGTATGGAACCGCTTTATCATCTCAAGTATGCCGAATCGGACGACGGCATCCATTGGCGCAGGGAAGGGCAAATCGCGATTGACTATGCCGATGCGGCCGAGGGCGGCATTGTGCGTGCCAGTGTGTGCAAAGATGGCGCGCTTTATCGCATGTGGTACAGTTACCGCGGCCATACCGATTACCGTGAGACGCGTGCGAATAGTTACCGCATCGGCTATGCCGAATCCGCTGACGGCATGGCCTGGACGCGCCTGGACGATCAAGCCGGTATCGGGCTGAGTGATAATGGCTGGGATTCTTTGATGCTGGCCTATCCGGAAGTCGTGGATGTTGGCGGTCGCCGTTATATGTTCTACAACGGCAACGGTTTCGGACAGACTGGTTTTGGTTATGCCGAAGCTTCAGTGTAGATTTTGACGGCGCCTTGTTACCGATTTATTTTTAGAGAACCGGATAATGACTTCTGAATTCGAGCAGTATAAGTCGGATGGATTCTTCGTCGCGAAGGGCTTGTTGGATCGGCAGTGCGTTGATAAGGTAAGGCAGTCTATCGCCAAGACCTTTCTCGACCAGTTGCGTCAAATCACCGTTGATGTTGATGGAATGGAACTTTTTGATGCAATGCAAGCGCTGTATCGTTATGACCTGGAGCGCTACAAAAAGACGGCCGGGGCGGTGTGGCGAAAGCTCGATATATACCAGCTGCTGCATGATCCCCGAATTACCGGTTTTTTGTCCGATAAATTCAGCTGGCAGGATGTTTTTGTATCGGGCGGCCAAGTGGCTCACATCATGGCGCATGAGTTAAAAATTCCGGACGGCTATTTCGGGCTCGGAGCGCATCAGGATTTTCCATCTGTACAAGGCAGCCTGGACGGTGTGGTTGTTTGGCTGCCGCTGGTTCGAGTGGATCGGGATAACTTTCCCCTGGAGGTGATTCCAGGCAGCCATAAGCGCGGCTTGTTGCTGATGGAAGGTAGCGGCAGTGCTTCATGGCAACTGCGTCCTGACCAGTATCATGAACAGGATTTCATTCCGGTGCAGGTCGATGTCGATGTTTACCGTGCACCGCAGTTCCAAAAACGGAACGCCCGGTCAATGCCGTCTGGCACTTTCCACCCGATTCGATAACGGCGGTGAAGCTACTTTTATTGAACGTTGTTACCCGACCGCTTATCAGCGAAGTGTCCATCGGGCTCAATATTTTCCGGATTTCCCGACAATAGAACAGGCTGGGAAAGTCTTTCAGGCTACTGATGAATTAGAAAGATGATTTCTTTAATCGCAAAAACGCATGTCGACCATGTACGTCAGCAAGGTTATGCCGTTATTAAGCAGGCGGTTGATCCTGCTGTTGTTGGTAGTTTTCTCGACTTTGCCAATACCTTTGAATATACCGAGGATGAACAAGCCAATTTATTACGTAATCAACAGCGTTTGAACAGCTTTGGCCGGACTATTTACAATGTTGCGTTAAAACGTCAGGATGCGCTTCGGGTATTCATTCGAGGCATACCGGGCGAAGTCTTAAAAGAGCTGCTGAATGAAAAATTTTATGCGGCAATCCCGCCGGATCAACCCAACTATATATTGCGCGCCATGCATCTGCGCAGTTCGCTCGAAGCGATGCCGTACCACATAGACTCGTTTATTCCTTACACCGGAAACTATACTTCAGTCGTTCAGGCTATTTTGTTTCTGAATGATTCCAAAGTGGACAATGGCTGTACGCTGGTTGTGCCGAAATCCCATCAAACCGGCGAATATGCACCTCAGGGCGAGAATGCGGATGCCATACCGTTAGAAGCCGAAGCGGGGGATATCGTTGTTTGGGATAGCAGGATTTGGCACGCCACTTTAGACAATACGGCGAAAAGAGATCGGTGGGCGCTGATTGCCACGTTCTGTCGCTGGTATATCAAACAGGGTTTCGATTATCCTAGAGCTATACCCCAGTCGGTGTTTGAAGCCCTGGATGACGATGAGAAAATTGTCTATGGCTATTGCTCATATACGCCATTGGATGAATTTGACAAAACCGAGCTTAAGAGCGGGTTGGATAAAATTAAAAAATTATCGTCATAATTAATCAAGGGTGTGTTCTGTTAATGAATGGAAAAAGTCAGTCAGATCTTGGATAGGTTGCAGATTCCCATAGATGATATGGCTGTTTTGCAGTATTTTGGCGCTGATCTGTTCCCGCAAGAATTGATTGTTGGCGATTGCCACCGCTTTTTCGGCATAAGACTCGGTGTCTTCCGCAATGCATTCCATCAAATCCAATATTTCGCAATAAAATGCACCGCCCCGTCCGCGCATAAATTCTCCTGCTTTTGTTACAAGCGGAGTGTTTGTTGCAAAAATCATACTCGCCGTTGACCCTATACCGAAGTGGAACGGGTCCAGAATCACATCCGCTGAGGCAATGACACTGATAAAGTCGTTTGGATTTTTTAACCAAGGCAAAAACAGTATTCGATCCCGAATCTCTGCGGGGATCGTGCTCTCGAAGCGTTTTATCAGGGCTTTCTTCCAGTATGGCCATATATCGTCTTCAAACAGAACAACCACTCCATTATCATCAATCTGCAATATTCTGGTTATTGCATCATCAAAATCAGGGTGAATTTTTTGCAGTTTCACTGGACACATATAGATGCGCCGTCCATTAGGCAAATTCAATTCATCGCGCGATTTAAATGTCGCCGGAATTGTCGGGCGCTCAAAATAAAATGTCGGTCTAGGCAAACGAACCAATTTCTCGCTGTAATGATTCTCTGCGTCAAAAGGCTCCATTAAATCGGTCGATAAAAAATAATCCATATTAGTTATGCCTGTTGTTACCGGATGTCCAGGTAACACGCACTGTATTCTAGCCAAACGGGAAAATGCCAGGAAATAGCATAAAGGATCCATGCCGATATCAAGATAGACCAGAATGTCCAATTCCAACTCAGCAATCATTTCTCTGGCTAGAATCAAATTATTCGGTAATTGAAGTCGTTTGCCGATAAAGCCGGAATAGATTTTGTCGTCAATCGGATGGCTGGAAATCAACGCCGTTTCAAACGATCCTTCCAATGATAAGGATTCAATTATTTTGCTAAAACAGAGCGATACGGAATGACTGTATAAAAACTTGGATAAAAAACCCACCCGTGTTTTCCCCGGGGTGCCTGATTTCGGCTGGGCGCAGTGAGGAGCGTCGTAAAGCAAGGCTGGGCAGGCTTGCTCATAGTATTTCGCTACCTTGACCTGTAAGTCTCGGTCATTGAGGCCATGATAAGCCAAATAAAAGGTGTTCTCACCAGAGTGCTTTACAGGATCATCAAGAGTCACTTTACTTTTAATTAACTCGTCTAAATTTCGCTCGAATTCCGCGCGGCTTTGAAGCATTTCCTGTCGTGTACCGATGATAGCGGGAAGTATTAACGCGTCCAGTATGCGGGCACTGTGAATGCCCAATTCCGATGCTTTGCGGTAGCAAGCTTTTGCATCGTTGAGCCGGCCTTGTACTTTAAGCACAGTCCCAAGGTTATTATGCGCTTCAGCGTAATCCGGCTTGATCTGCAATGCTTGTCGATAGCTGGCTTCGGCCTCTTCAACCAAACCCTTGTTTTTGAGGCCGCTTCCCAGGCTGTTATACGCCTCAGCGCAATCCGGCTTGATCAACAGCGCTTGCCGATAGCAGGCTTCGGCTTCGTCTAACCGTCCTAGATCATAAAGGACGATGCCTATATTATTATGGGCTTCAGCGTAATCCGGCTTGATTAGAAGCGCTTGCCGATAGCCGGCCTCGGCCTCGTTCAATCGATCCATTTTTTGTAGGGTGGCTCCCAGATTGTTATACGCCTCAGCGTAATCCGGCTTAATCTGTAGCGCTTTCCGATAGCTGGCTTCGGCTTCGTCCAGCCGTCCCAGGTTTTTAAGGATGATGCCTAAGTTGCTGTACGCTTCAGCATAATCCGGCTTGAGCAGAAGCGCTTGTCGGTAGCCGGCCTCGGCCTCGTCCAGCCGACCCATGTCCTGAAAGGTAACGCCCAGGTTGTTATAGGCTTCGGCGTAGTTCGGCCTGGCCTGTAGCGCCTGTCGATAGTTGTCTACGGCTTCAGGCAGCCGCCTCAGATCCTTGAGCGTGTTGCCTAAGTTGTAATGGGTTTCAGCATCGTTTGGTTTGATTTGAAGTGCGCGGCGGTAGCTCGCCTCGGCTTCGTTCAGCTTGCCCAGATTTTTAAGCGTATTGCCCAAATTGTAATGTGCCTCATCGTCATCTGGCGACAGCTCTGCCGCTTTTTGCATAGGTGTCAACGCATCTGCAAGCCTCCCCATTTGTTGTAACACTAAACCCAACACCATCCAGCCAAAACCATGTAACGGGAAGTTTACGGTCATTGTCTGGGCGAGGGTTGCAGCTTCTGCATTTCGTCCCTCGTTGAACAGAGCCGCCAAAGTATTTATCTGTTCAGGGCTGGGATTATTCTCTTTGAGTAAGGCAGGCTTTCTGTTCGGTTTGCCTGGTTTGGGAGGCTTTGTTTTAGATTTTTTCTTACGGTGTTGCGAGATTTTCTCCGGCACGGGTTGCGGCTCTTTGAAAGCATGCTGATCTTCTGTATTGGATTGCGCTGCAAGCTCTGTATCGCCTTGCAAGTACACGGCTAAAGCGTCTATCTGATCCCCGAGTATTCCCTGCTGTTGACCAAGAGCCAATACCTGCCGCGCAGCATCCGGCATGCCTGCCTGAATCAATGTATCTATATAGCTCAACCAGTATTGTAAATGCGTCGGGTCAGCCTCCAGAGCCGTCATGAAATGTGATAGGCCTGCAAGCGGCTGTTTCGATTGCACCGCCAAAGTTCCCAGGTTATGGTTTGCCTCAGGATGATTGGGCTGGACTTGAAGAATGGCGCGGTAGAGCTGCTCGGCATCTTGTAATTGACCGGCTTGGTGATGTTCAATAGCTTGGTCTAGGGCTTGTTCTATCGTCAGCGACAACGTTTGTTGCGGAGGAGTGTTAGCAGTCATTAGTTATTTTTCCTGTTTGAATGGATTAACAACGTTGTTTTATCTAAAGTCTTCAATGCAGCTTCAATGATCGCATTGCCTCTATCGTCTTGCGCTGTTGCTTCAATAATCAGCCTTGAGCTGATGCATAAACGCAAGGCGCTTACCGCTGTGCCGTTACGAGCGCCGCAGGCAACGGGCTGTCCAAGTTGGCAGCGTGTTGCGGCAATCGTATTGTCAGGATGGTTAAATACGGTCAGCAGTTGCCGATAGACATGCAGGGTTTGTTCGCGACTTAACGGTAAGCGTCCATTCGGCTGTGGATCGTAAAGCAGGAAAGGGAATATGGTCTGGAGATGATCCCAGCTATTGGGTTCTATTAACGGGCGACGGTCCAGTTGGGGTGCGAGTAGCGGTTCGAAGTGAAGATCGGATGACAGGCGTTGCCGGATCGTTTCTGCAAAGGTCAGCATAAAATCGATGATTTTTGTTTGTGGCACGGCGCGAAATCTGCGCAGTTCTGCCAATGCAACTTCACAGCGTAGCAACAGTCCAAAATTGGCGGTAGGATTCAGATATTCGGTTCCAGGCCAATGAGTCGGCCAATTGGCTCTGGATGAACAGGATAGTAAACGGGGTGGAAATGCGCGTTTTTGCAGGCGCTCAGCTACTTCGGAAGGTACCAGTAATGCGGCTGAGAAAGAAGGTGCGGTAAGGAATTTCGATCCGGTCAGCGCAACCATAAAGCCCTGATCCAGATAGGCGCGTAAAGTCGGCAGGGCAATGCGGAATTGGCAGGCATCGATCAGCACTTCAAGGTTATCGGGATAGCGGCGGTGCAGCGCGATGACGCAGGCAGGACTCGGCGCGATCAATCCGGTTTTGGATTGATCGACCAGAATTAACAGTACGCGCCGGTTTGATGTAACGGCTTCACTGACCAGGTTTTCCACTTCGGCATCGATTTCAGCGATCAGCCTGGGAGTTCCGTCGTCGAGACGGATCGATACTTGTGCAACTTCAACGGCATCATTGCCGGTTGCGGAATTTCCGTTTAAGGCTGAGGCTACTCCGCTTCCGGTTTCATTGGCTTCCACCATGATGACCCGTGCCGGTGCAGAGGCTTCGCTAACTGTATATTGCGCTGCAATGGTATGTAGGTCGGTCCCCGACGGGGAGAATATAAGCTCTAGCCCGTGGAGGTCGGATAGTTCGCATAACGCTAGCCATTCCAGGCGAATTCTTTGGATTTGCCGTTCATAGACGTCTATTGGCGATGTGATGCTGATGGCTTCCAGCAGGTTCTGGCGCAACCGCTCTGCGACAGCGAAACCTTGCGTAGAAATGACTGAGGCCGTAGAGGAACCGAATGCCAGCAGTTGAGGATCGGGAGACGGCCCGCACCCGTATTTGTTCAGTCCGCTGAGCGGGTCGAGAGCGAGGCGGGCATCGCCGCCTGCAAGCAGGAGTTGCTCGGTGGACGGCAGGCGGTCTAATGTTTGAGGTAGGTTCGGCACAATAATTAAGGTGAGGTCTTGAAGTTACAGGCCGTCGGAATGCAGGCTTCGTCTGCAAGCGCAAGCAAAGCTTGCACTTCTATTGTGGCGTTGACTGTTTTGTTTAAATGTAATGCAGTAAATACGTAACGATTGCATCAGTGTATTTAACGCGTGCCGCGTTGCATTGCGTCCAGCAGCATCCGGCGAAAGGCGGTGAATACTTTGTTCATCTGTGGCTGTTTGTAGGGGAAGATATCGACCGGATCGATGGCGTGGACAATCATGCAACTGTCAATCTCGAAAATCAGCAATTTACCGTCGGCGGTTTCCCCGCAATCGATACCCAGGTAGTCCAGGCCAACCCGTTCATTGATAGCGCGAAAGGCTTCGGCATGTTGACGGGCAAAGGTGTTGTCGAAATCGATCATAAAGCGTTCTTCTTCGGCGCGTTTTTCGGCGCTTTCGGCCATGCCGGCATTCAGATAATGGACCATCCAGTGCTCGGATATGCCGACATGGCAAACGAAGGGTTTGCCGTCGATCAATACGATGCGGTATTTCCTGAACAAACCATCCTGTCCGCGATAGTCAATAAAACGGGATAGATAAAACTCTTCATTGGGCATGTTTTGCAGATAGCTGACCAGCGCATTCGAATTTTCTATTTTGTCCAAATCTTTTCCGGCGTGTGAATCGACCGGACGGACAATAATCGGGAATTCGCCGTCTGCGAGAATGTCGATAAGCGGCAGCTCGCCATCAGCGATTTGTTGCAGAGTTTGCCGGGCTATGCGCACTGTGATCGGCATCTCTATCCCCGGAGCGGATTTTAGCAATGCGCAAGCTTCATTTCTCGACATCAAGGCAATGCGGTCCGGCCTGTTCAGTACCGGGCGAGGCCATGAGGCTATCGCGGCATCGATCTGCTTTAACAGCGGCATATTTTGATCGGACTGGGCAACCGCAACGAACAATATGTCGTGATCAGGAAGGTTGGCCGGTAAAGGTAAGTCTTGGGTCACATAGACTATATCGAGAGCGACATCGGAGTTTTCCAATAGGCATTCGACAGGGGTGTTTGCCATCAAATCGCCTGCGCCCATAATCGCAAGGAGCCGAACATTGACTTGTCCCGTTGCTGCGGGCTGGGAATATATTTGCTGGCTTTCGATGGCCTGAGCCTGTATGGACAAGGCTAAGTCGCGGTAGCCCCGGAGTTGCAGAACCGTGGACAAGTCCATCAGGGCATAGCCGCCGGTTTCGGTTTCGGCGCGTTCGACTAATTGTGTGCCCAAGGGGGCGAGATCGCAGCCGGAGTAGGCCATCCGCATCAGCTTTGCCAGTCCGATCAGTGACTCGCTAAATTCATTGGTTTGCATTGTTTTCCTAAGGTTGGGCATTCTTTACGGCAATCTCACCCAGTGCCAGTGTGGCATCGATCAACGCATCAATGTCGCTTGCCGTGGTACGGTGATTAACGATAGCGGCCCGTATGGCCAGCTGTCCGTTGAGGGTTGTTGTTGACGGTGCGGCAATGCCGGATTCTTGCAACGCGACCACAATGTCGGTATTGATGCGGTTGGCATCGGCGCTACGATAGCGGAAGCAGACGATATTCAGTGCAACTGGGGCGAGTAGTTCCAGCTGTGGCTCGGCTTCGATACGTTGCTTCATATGCTGGGCCAGTGCGCAGGTATTTGAAATAACCTGTCCTAATTTTTCCGCGCCGTAGACTTTTATCGTAAACCAGGTTTTGAGCGCCCTGAAACCGCGTGAAAGATCAGGGCCGAAGTCGCACGGCCAGGGAGAACCAGCTGCCATGCCGCGGGATTCGCGTTTCAGGTAAGCGGCGGGCGAGGCAAATGCGCTTTGATGCTGTTCACCGTCGCGCACTAATATAAATCCTGCATCATAGGGAACTTGTCCCCATTTATGAAAATCAAAGGCAATGGAGTCGGCGCGCTCAATGCCTTGCAGGCGCGGCGCAATATTAGGAGCGAGCATAGCCAATGCGCCGTAAGCGCCGTCGACATGAAACCAGATATTTTCGCGTTGGCAAAGTTCGGCAATCACCTGAAGATTATCAATGGCCCCTACACCTACGGTACCGACTGTTCCGGCAATGAAAAACGGTGTCATGCCGGCTTTTTTGTCTTCGGCAATGGCGCGTTCAAGCGCGGCTATATCCATTTGGTGCTGCTGATCGATGGGTATCATGCGAAGAACATCGCTACCGAAACCGGCAATATCCATGGCCTGGACAATGCTGATATGAGCGCCGGTCGAAGTATAGGCTGTTAATTGCCGGTTGTCGGCAGTAAAGCCTTTTTGACGTACATCGCTGCCTAAACGTGCGGTGCGGGCGATTAATACGCCAATCAAGTTGGCCATCGAGGTTCCGGTCACAAACAGGCCGCTGGCGGTTTCCGGGAAATTAAACAATTTCCGGGTCCATTGGACTACTTGACGCTCGATTTCGATCGGTGCCTGGTCGCGTCCGCCAAGATTGGCGTTCAGTCCGGCTGCCAACATTTCCGCCAACATGCCGACCGGGGTTCCGCCGCCATGAACCCAGCCCATAAAGCCGGGATGGACGTTGCCTAAGGCATAGGGGAGCACATCTTTCATGAATACAGCATGTGCGCTTTCGAGATCATGTTGGCCGTCATCCAATGCTTGCTGAAATGAATGCCGCACTTCCTCAGGCATGGGTTGCCATACCGGTTGATCGCGCAAGTGTTCAAGATAGTCGATCATATCGTCCAGCATCCGATGGCCTTGTGATCGAAAGGTGTTCCAATCGGCTGGGTCCAACGTGTCTTTAGAGGTTTCCAGCATAAGGGGTATTGGATTGAAACCGGTATCGGGTTGGTAAGGAGGCTGAATTAAGTAATCGGCCAAAGTCTTTTAACTTTAAAGCGTGCTATCTGTGTAGAATAATTTCCAGCACCAGTTTGCTGCCAAAGTAAGCCAGCAGCAGCAAAATAAAGCCTGTTAAAGTCCAGCGGACTGCGGTTTTTCCGCGCCATCCGTAACGCAATCGGCCTATCAATAGACTGGAAAAAATAACCCAGGCGATAATGGATAAAACGGTCTTGTGCGCTAAATGCTGCGCAAATAAATCTTCAATAAAAATGAAGCCGCTGACCAAAGAAATGGTCAGGAAAAACAGTCCTGTGCCGAGCATTTGGAACAATAAAGATTCCATGGCTTGCAAGGAGGGCAACGACTGGATGAAGCGTTTTGGCGGATGGCTTTTAAGCTGCTGGTCTTGGATGGCAAGCAGAACGGCTTGCAAGGCGGCGATGTTGAGCAGGCTGAATGCGATAATCGAGGTTAATATGTGAACACTCATCTGCCAATTGTGGGTGTGCAGTAGATGCGGTTTCTCGGGCAGGTTCAGTTCCAATGCCAGCATGATGGCGGCAATCGGAAATATGACGATCCCCAGTTTTTCGACAGGCTTGTTAAATGTCGCCATGAGCAGCAGCAGAGCGACAATCAGTGAAATCAGGGATGCGGTGCTGATAAAGCTAAAGTTGAAGCTGTTGTTTTGCAAAAAAGCGATAGCGATATATAAAAGGTGTGCGCATACTGCTGCCCAGGCCAGATAAAGCGGCGTGCATTGTCTCCTGTTCTGATGCGTGTCTCGGGCAATACACAATGTGCTTGCCAGATAAGTACAAATTGAAAAGGTAGCGAGTGTCGTGTTCATTAGGTTGTTTTTTATTGGTTTGTGATCAATAGATAACACCGCTGTCAGTGTGGACTTATTGCCTGTATGGACGTAGGCAGGCGGCGTTAGCTTCCGCATAATGCGATAAGTCGCTTTCCCGGCGCACCACAAATTCCCTTGAGTTTAATGCAAAGGCCTTGATGGCTATGTTAATATATCCCGCTAAATAGTCCTAACGCATTTGTGTTAGTGAATGGTTTCCTTCAGATTTAATAAAGACACTGATATGTTTGATAATTTAACCGATCGATTAAGTAGCACGCTTAAAAAAATTAAAGGTCAGGGGCGCTTGACTGAAGACAATATCAAGGACACTCTGCGCGAAGTGCGCATGGCTTTGCTTGAGGCTGATGTTGCTTTGCCGGTGGTTACGGACTTTATTGAACGTATCAAAACAGGCGCGTTAGGTCAGGAAGTTCAGTCCAGTCTTTCGCCCGGCCAGTCGCTGATTAAGCTGGTTCAGGCTGAGCTGGTTGCCGTGATGGGCGAGGCAAACGAAAAGCTGAATCTTAATGCAGTCCCGCCGGCGGTTATTTTAATGGCTGGCTTGCAAGGTGCCGGTAAAACCACGACGGTAGCCAAACTGGGCCGCTGGTTAAAAGAAAATCAAAAGAAAAAAGTCGGCGTGGTCAGTGCTGACGTTTATCGTCCTGCAGCTATTAAACAGTTGCAAATGCTTGCAAATGACCTGTCTTTAGAGTTTTTTGAAAGCGATATTTCACAAAAGCCGGTTGATATCGCTAAAAACGCGATTGACGCAGCGAAGAAAAAGTTTCTCGATGTAATTATTATCGATACTGCCGGTCGTCTTCATATTGATGATGAAATGATGGGCGAGATTAAAGAATTGCATGCAGCAATCAACCCTATCGAAACTTTATTTGTTGTCGATAGCATGACCGGCCAGGATGCTGCGATTACTGCAAAAGCCTTTAATGATGCATTGCCGTTGACCGGGATTATCCTGACCAAGGCAGATGGTGATGCCAGAGGCGGTGCGGCTTTATCTATCCGTCATATTACCGGCAAGCCGATCAAGTTCATCGGTATGGGCGAGAAAACCGATGCTTTGGAGCCTTTCTATCCGGATCGTATCGCCTCCCGTATTTTGGGTATGGGCGATGTGTTGGGCCTGATTGAAGAGATCGAACAGAAAGTTGACAAGGAAAAAGCCGAGAAACTTGTCAAAAAACTGCAAAAAGGCAAGTCCTTTGATCTGGAAGATTTTCGTGAGCAATTACTGCAAATGCAGAATATGGGTGGCGTGGGTTCCATGTTGGATAAATTGCCGGGCATGAGCAGCATTCCCCAGGAAATGAAAGATAAGGTTAATGACAAGGAATTATCGCGTCAGATTGCGGTGATTAATTCCATGACTATGAAAGAAAGGCGTTATCCTGATTTGATTAAAGGCAATCGGAAGAAGCGTATTGCTGACGGCTGCGGTCAGCAGTTATCGGATGTTAACCGCATCTTGAAGCAGTTCATGATGATGCAGAAAATGATGAAGCGCTTTAAAGCAGGCAATATGGCAAATATGATGCGCGGCATAAAAAATAATGTACGCGGCATGGGTATGAGAAGGTAATTTTTATTGTGTTATTGGCGTTGCTCTTTACTTGTATAGAAAATCGCGTAAAATAGGTCGATTAAATTTTGACTAAATGTTTTTGAGGAACTTAGATGGTAACCATTCGTCTTTCTAGAGGTGGCGCGAAAAATCGTCCTTTCTATCATGTTGTTGTAACCGATAGCAGAAGCGGTCGTGACGGTCGTTATATTGAACGTCTTGGTTTTTTTAATCCGTTGGCGCGTGGCAATGAAGAAAAATTGCGTTTAGACTGCGACCGCGTTGATTATTGGAAAGCCAATGGCGCTCAGCCTTCTGATCGCGTTGTAAAATTGATTAAAGACGCGCGTAAAGCGGCGGCATAAACTGAATTGTCAGAGCAACAGCATATAAGCGTTGGAAAGATTTCCGGCGTTTTTGGTATAAAAGGATGGGTTAAGGTATTTTCCTTCACTGATCCGAGGGAAAATATTTTAACTTATTCTCCTTGGCTGTTGAAAAAAGGCGACGAGACAAAAACAGTTAACGTTGTTGACGGACAGCTGCAGGGTAAGACGATAGTCGCTCAGCTGGCTGGCGTTAACGATAGGGATCAAGCAGCGAGCCTGATGGGATGGGATATTTTTATAACCCAGGACCAGCTACCCAAAACTGCTAAAGATGAATATTACTGGTCCCAGTTGATTGGTTTAAATGTTGAGACCATTGATGGCGTTCAGTTAGGCGTTGTTGATAGTCTTCTGGAAACAGGCGCCAATGATGTGATTATTGTCCAGGGCGAGCGGGAACGGGTCATTCCGTTTTTACAGGGACAAACGGTAATGAATGTTGATCTGGATGCAGGCAGGATTATTGTCGATTGGGATCCTGAGTTTTAATTATCGGCATGCGTTTTGACGTTGTAACATTATTTCCGGAAATGGTGACAGCGGCTGCGGGTTACGGTGTAACCGGAAGAGCAATCGAACGGAAGATAGTCAGTTTGTCGGTATGGAATCCTAGGGATTATACCCACGACAGGCACAAAACTGTTGATGATCGTCCTTATGGCGGTGGTCCTGGCATGGTCATGAAGTATCAGCCGTTGCATGATGCGGTTAATGATGCCAAGCAGGCAGGCGTTGAGGCCATCAAAGTAGTTTATTTAAGTCCGCAAGGCAAACCGATTACCCAGTCTTTACTGGCAGAGGCTTGTAAAGTATCGCAGTTGATTCTGGTTGCGGGGCGTTATGAAGGTATTGATGAGCGCTTTGTCGAGTTGGATTGCGATGATGAATGGTCTATTGGTGACTATGTTATTAGTGGCGGTGAGCTCGCTGCATTGATAGTGATTGATGCCGTGACCCGGTTGCTGCCGGGTGTGCTCGGCGATGAGGATTCAGCTCGGCAGGATTCTCACAGCGATGGATTACTGGATTGCCCCCACTTTACCAGGCCTGAACAGCTTGAAGGCTGCTCAGTTCCGGACGTTTTATTAGGCGGCAATCATGCGGACATAGACCGCTGGCGAATGAAGCAGGCTCTGGGACGAACTTGGCAGAGACGGCCGGACTTGTTGGAAAAAAAGAATTTAAGTGCAGAGCAGGAAAATTTGCTTAGAGAATTTATTGTGGAGTTGGTTTAAATTAAGGTGTGGTAATGAGCAATATTATTGATGAATTGGAAGCGGAACAACTGAAACAGATTCCTGACTTTGGTCCAGGTGACACTGTTGTTGTGCAAGTTAAGGTAAAAGAAGGCGAGCGTGAAAGAATTCAGGCTTTTGAAGGTATCGTAATTGCAAAACGTAATCGCGGATTAAACTCAGCTTTCACAGTAAGAAAAATTTCTCACGGTACTGGAGTTGAGCGTGTATTTCAGACTCACAGCCCTATCATTAGCGAGATCAACGTTAAGCGTCGCGGTGATGTGCGTCGTGCCAAATTGTATTACTTGCGTGACCTGACGGGTAAAGCAGCTCGTATTAAAGAAAAACTTTAATCAAGCTGGTTTACACCAAATAAAAAAAGGCAGCTTAAGCTGCCTTTTTTTATGGCTAATGGGTTTGGTTGCATATTTAGGCTTAAAATTGTAGATTTCTTTCATCGGGTAAATATCTTTACCTAATAATTGAAATCATTCAGGACTTACTTAATGCCGTTTATAATTCAATGGGTAGAAAATCCTTCGGGGGATGAGGAAGTTGTAAGGCTTCAGACGCCGGCAGGACGGCTTGCTTTATATAGCCAACAAGGTGTGCTCAGCAAAACAGACTGGGAGTTGGGTGATTGCCTGAATCAGTCCTATGAGCATGAATTGAACCAGTATTGGCGCAATGCCGATAAACGCATCAACATTAAACTGTTAAAACAAGGCAGCTTATATAGAAGCCAAGTTTGGACTGCACTTTGCGAAATACCTTTTGGTGAAACGATGACTTATTCTGCATTGGCTAAGAAAATAGGTTCATCAGCGCGAGCAGTCGGCAACGCATGCCGGGATAACCCGTTTGCTTTAATCATTCCCTGCCACCGGGTGGTTTCCGCTTCCGGTATGGGAGGCTATTGCGGGCAAACCGACGGAGATTTCATGGCAATAAAATATAAACTGCTGGAATTTGAAGCAAGCCATAAAAAATGAATGCAACCGTTTTGATCGACCAATTTCTCGATGCCGTTTGGGTGGAGCAGGGTTTGAGTGAGAATACGCTTTCGGCTTACGGCAGTGATTTGAGGATTTTCGCCAAATGGCTTGATGGAAGGCCGATGCTGGAAGTTGATGGCGGGGAATTATCAAGCTTTCTTGCCAGTCGTTATAAAGAAGGTATAGGTAATAGATCTTCTGCGCGTATTTTGTCCAGTTTGCGGCGTTTCTATGGTTATTACATCCGAGAAAACAGTATAAAAGTCGATCCGACTGCATTGATAGAATCGCCTCACATCGGTCAGCCGTTGCCTGCCTCACTGTCCGAAAAAGATGTCGAGTTATTACTGGATGCACCTGAAGTTACCAATGTTTTGGGCTTCAGGGACAGGACTATGCTGGAAATGCTTTATGCTACCGGGCTTAGAGTCTCGGAACTGGTCAATTTAAAATTTGAACAGATCAGCTTCCGGCAAGGTGTGGTCAGAATCATCGGTAAAGGCAACAAAGAGCGGTTAGTGCCGGTCGGCGAGGAAGCCATGAGCTGGCTGGAGAGCTATATGGTCCAAGCCAGAAAAACTATTCTCGGTGAGCGGCAATGCGATTATCTGTTCGTCACCAACCGGGCGGACAGTATGACAAGGCAGGCTTTTTGGCATATTATCAAACGTCATGCAAAAAAAGCCGGAATCAGCAAAGAACTGTCGCCGCACACTTTAAGACATGCCTTTGCTACGCATTTGTTGAATCATGGCGCGGATTTACGTGTCGTGCAGTTATTGCTCGGGCATTCGGATTTATCGACCACGCAAATCTATACCCATATTGCCCGCGAAAGACTCAAAGAATTACACTCAAAATATCATCCAAGAGGATAGCTAAGATGGCTCAAAATATTCACCCGACCGCTTACATAGCACCGGATGTGTCACTCGGAGACAATATTACGGTAGGGCCTTTTGCCGTTATTGAGACAGGCGCTCAACTGGGTGCAAACTGCCAAGTGGGCGCTCATGCCGTGGTGCATAGCCATGTAAAAATGGGTGACGGCAATATTTTACATCCGCATGCAGTGCTAGGCGGATTGCCGCAAGATACCGGCTTTAAAGCCGAAACGGTTTCCTGGCTTGTTTGCGGCGACAATAATGTTTTTAGAGAGGGCTTTACCGCTCATCGGGCTTCTAAAGAAAATGGGGAGACCCGCATTGGTTCAGGTTGTTTCTTTATGAATAACAGCCATGTCGCGCATGATTGCACAGTCGGGAATAACACCATATTTGCCAATAATGTCGCGATCGGCGGACATGTCCAAGTCGGCAATAACGTTTTCATCGGCGGCGCAGTGGTTGCGCACCAGTTTTGCAGAATCGGTTCGTTTGCGATAGTGCAGGGTACAACCGGCCTTAATATGGATGTTATCCCTTTTATGCTGATCGGCGGACGTCCCGCCCGGCATTATAAGTTAAATACCGTAGGCTTAAGACGGGCAGGCATTACCGGAGATCGCTATAAAGTGCTGTCAGCGGCATTTCGCTTGTTAAAAAACAAACAAAGCCTTGATGACTTGGAAGAGACGGAAGAGTTAAAGCAATTGAAAGACTGGTTGGCTGTTAAGTCCAAGCGCGGTTTGCACGGCTTTATTAGTGTGTCTGAAAAGTAAGATAAACAGCGTTTTATCACTCACATAAGCATCAAATTAAGAAATATCATCACGGAGAACGCGAAGTTTTATTCTTCATGTTCTCGTGGTGCGTTAATCAAAGCCAGTATCTGGTATCATAAGTAATTGAATGACGGCATTTCGCCGCCATTCGCGTCAATATAAAGAGTCCTTAGTGAGTACTGCCAAATTTTCATCCCTAGCTTTAAAACCCGCCTTGCTTGAAAACATTGAATCCCTGGGTTACACCTATTTGACACCTATTCAAGCAGAGAGTCTGCCGCATATTCTTGAGGGCAGGGACGTAATTGCGCAGGCTAAAACCGGCAGTGGTAAAACCGCTGCTTTCGGCATTGGCCTGTTGTCCAAGCTGGATTTGAACAGTTTCAGGGTTCAGGTGATGGTTGTTTGTCCAACCCGAGAACTTGCCGATCAAGTTTGTAAGGAAATCCGGAGATTGGCCCGGTTTACTCAAAATATTAAAGTATTGACCTTATGCGGCGGCGTACCTTTCGGGCCGCAACTGGGATCGCTGGAACATGGTGTTCATGTGGTGGTTGGCACACCGGGACGGTTGCAAGAGCATCTGCGTAAACGCAGCTTACGATTGAGTAACCTCAAGGTGCTGGTGCTGGATGAGGCCGACCGGATGCTGGATATGGGTTTTGAAGAGGCCATTACTGACGTGATTTCATACGCACCGACGCATCGGCAAACGCTGCTGTTTTCAGCAACTTATGCCGATCCTATTCGGGAAATGAGCCAGAAGTTCCAGTTTAAACCGGTTTCCGTCAGTATCGAGACCAGCCATCACGACAGCGATATTGAACAGCGTTTTTATCAGGTAGAAAAGTCGAAAAGGACAAACGCACTGGGTTATCTTTTATCTTATTATCGTCCTGAATCCACTGTGGTGTTTTGTAATACCAAAAGGGAGTGCCAGGATGTGGCGAGTTCGCTTGAAAACAGCGGTTTTACTGTTCAGGCGCTGCATGGCGATTTGGAGCAAAAGGATCGGGATCAGGTATTAGTGCGTTTTTCCAATAAAAGCTGTTCGGTTCTGGTGGCGACCGATGTGGCGGCACGAGGTTTGGATATTAAGGATATGCAGGCGGTAATTAATTATGAATTGCCCTGGGACCCTGAAATCTACGTACACCGGATTGGGCGTACCGGCCGCGCCGGTAAAAAAGGCCTGGCGTTAAGTTTATGCACCGAGCAGGAATTAAATCGGGTCAAAGCGATTGAGGAATATCAAAATATTCCAGCCAAATGGGACGAAGTGGCGCCGTTTCAGATGAACCATGAGCAGCGGTTTGAGCCGCCGATGGTGACTTTGTGGATAGATGGCGGACGCAAAAATAAAGTACGTCCGGGAGATATACTGGGCGCTTTAACCGGTGACGGTGGAATTGCCGGCAGTGAAGTGGGCAAGATCGATATTTTTGACGCCCATGCTTACGTGGCTATCAAGCGTGACAGTGTTGATAAAGCTTTGGCTTGCTTGAGAAACGGCAAAATAAAAGGCCGCAATTTCAATGTCCGTAAATCCCAGTGGGGCTGAGATTGCCGGGTTATGCTAACTTTAAAAGCTAACCTAAATAGGATTTCTCAAGTGGACTATTCACCACGAAGACACGAAGAGCACGAAGCTTTATTTCTCATGTCTTTATGGTGATATGTTGTTTTTAGGGTTAGCGCAACGCCAAACCCGTTTGCAAATTTAAGCGCTTTTTGTCCTGGGTCTACTGCTTCTGGTCTGATTACCGCCGGCAGGTTTGCGCGCCTGGTTTGAGTTTCTGCTTGGACGTGGGCCGCGTGGCGGCTCTGCCGGCATCGGTGGAGCAACAGCGGAAGCCTCAAAGCCGGCAATTTGTTCTCGTTTTATCTCCTTGCCGATCAGCTTTTCAACCAAGCGCAAGGCATTGTATTCATCATGGGATACTAATGATATGGCTTGGCCTTCTTCCCCTGCGCGTCCGGTACGGCCAATTCTATGAACGTAATCTTCGGGCGCTCTGGGCAGTTCAAAATTGACGACATGGGGCAGCAGGTTGATATCAATGCCGCGTGCCGCCACATCGGTCGCCACTAGCACCCTGATTTCACCGGCTTTAAAGCCGGACAATGCACTGGTTCTGGCGCCTTGGCTTTTATTGCCGTGGATGGCGGCTGCCTTAATGTCAATCTTATTGAGTTTTTCGGTAAGCCGGTTCGCGCCGTGCTTAGTGGTTGTGAACACCAGAACCTGCTGCCAGTCATTTTCTTTTATCAAGTGAGAGAGTAGCTCGGTTTTGTTGGCTTTATTAACCAGATAAGCGATTTGCTCAACCAGTTCTGCGGCGGTATTTCGTGGAGCGACTTCAATTTTTATTGGATTCACCAAAAGCCCGGTGGTGAGCTTGCGGATATCCTCTGAAAAAGTCGCCGAAAAAAGCAGGTTTTGACGCTTTTTCGGCAGCAAGGCGATAATCTTGCGGATATCCCGGATAAATCCCATATCCAGCATGCGGTCTGCCTCGTCAAGTATCAGTGTTTCGACCTGATCGAGTTTTACCGCATTCTGATTGACCAAATCTAAAAGTCGGCCTGGCGTGGCGACCAATATATCTACGCCGCCTCTTAATTTCATCATCTGCGGATTGATTTTTACCCCGCCAAAAACGACTTCGGATTTTAAGCGCGGATGCAGGTGCGCTCCGTACTTGTTAACCGATTCGCCTATTTGCGCCGCAAGTTCCCTGGTTGGGGTTAGGATTAATACCCTGACCGGCCGGTTATTACCGTAAGCCTTTTGCGATAAGCGGTGCAGGATAGGCAGGGTAAATCCTGCTGTTTTTCCCGTTCCTGTTTGTGCGGCAGCCAGAACATCATGGCCGCCTAAAACGGCAGGAATAGCTTGCGACTGGATAGGGGACGGCGTGATATAGCCGGCATCAGCAATGGCGCGCAGCAATGGGTCAGATAAACCGAGGGTGGTAAATGGCATATTAGTTGAGTCTCAATAAAATGTTGCTGTTGGCAAGTGCCTTACAGCTTATGAAAAGGGGATGAAGGTTAAATAAACAAACGCGGCAAAGAACGAGGGCTAATTGATTGCACTGATGCTGGCGTTGATAGGTATGGCGTTAGGTGCGGTCTCTTGTTGCGGGTAGGCATGAGCAAGAGTGTTATAAGTTTCTGATATAAATGGTGCCCCGAGGCGGATTTGAACCACCGGCCTGTCCCTTAGGAGGGGACCGCTCTATCCTGCTGAGCTATCGGGGCAAAAACAAAGAACATCTTACCATAGATAGGTATTTAATTCATTTGTTCTGTTCGGAGTGTATCAGTAAGTTGAAAGAAAGTTTGGCTGCAGGACGAATTGATCAGTTGGATATGTAAGGATGATAGTTCCATGCCCAAATTAGGGGTATCAAATACGAGCGTTGTTAATAATGAACAGTGATAGTGTGCCTGGACGGAATATTATGAATATTAACCGAACATGAAAAAGTAATTATACCGAGATCAGGGTATGGGTCTGTCGGTCGCTTTGAGCTCTGCCATCAGAACCATATGTATTCGCAGACTCTGGTTTGCCTTTTAAAATGTCCAGTGAACGTTTGGTGTGACGAGATAAGAGATCAATGCTTGCGCCGTTTTGTTCATTCAGGCTTTTGCACTTTGCACAGACAGTCATCAGCTGTGCCCAGTTGGCGATTGATTCGGCGGTTTGCAGGCCGGCTGTTTCAGCCCGTTTAAAATATTCCCTGACACTTTCCTGATTGTTAGGGAGATTTTCTGTTGCCAAGACTTGAGTGATTTGTGTGTTGAACTGTTCCAGCTGTGAAACCAGCTGCTTTTTATGGGCGGCGAGGTTGTTAATTAGTTCAGCTTGCTGCGTTTTCTTTAAGGCGTCAGCCTCTCGACTGAGTTCCTGATGAAGCTGTTGCGCCAATTTTAGTGCATTGGAAATTAACTGATCTGTAATAGGGTAAGTTTTTAATATCATAGTTATGTACTATTGTCTTGGGGCATTAACTTGTCCAATTGAATCAATTTCTTTGCAACTTTTTCAGCATTTATCGAATAACTTCCGTCAGCAAGGGCTTTTTTTACGGAGTTAACCCGATCAATATCCACTGACGATGCAGAAGATGAACCAAAGGCCTTTTTTATTTCCTGTGTGGTGATCGTAAGTGCAACACTGTCTGTTTTTTCCGTATTTGTGACGGCAACCCTTTTCTCAACATCGACGACTTCAGCTTTTGTGGGTGTTTTTATCGGTGTCGGACTATTTGTCCTGCCTGTTATTTCAATAGCCATGTCAAATTCCTTAAATATCTTTTCATTTAAAACATTTATCGGCAGTCTGGCGATAAACTTTAACGGTTTATTTAATCGATTTATACGCGATTTTAATAATTAACAGAGACTAATCCGGGTTCGACAACCGTTGCATTAATGATACGTCCGGAATTTTGATTCTTAACGCTGATAAGTTGCCCTTTAATGCCATCCATCATCGCTATTCCGCTCATTCTAATAGAAAAATCGGGCTTTGTTGTGCTGATAACAACTTTATCTCCTCTTTTAATAAGTTTGGGTTCAACAATGTTTCTTAAGCTAAGAATAGTTCCGGCATTTAGCTGACGTGTAACCTGTTTATTCTCGACTTGTTCCGGTTGAGTGGCAAAATCTTCCCTAAGATTAGACACCTCTCTTTTTTCGATAGCAAGATGTTGCCTTGTAATGATTTCGCCGCGTTGTATCGGCCGGGATACGACCACGACCATTTGATAAGTCTTGATGATGACAGAAGTAAAAATAGACCATTTCTTTTCCGTATTACAACGCACACCTATCGTCGTTCTGCCCGCCTTAATTAAATCACTTGTTGTGAATATGTCCAGCGGTTCGGCGCATTGAGGTAAATTCAAGCGGCTGTCCAATGGAGTTAGGGTCATTTCATATTCGCCGGGCAGATTGATATTTTGCTCGACATAAGCTTTAACAGCCTCGGCAATGGATTCATGCGATTGCGAACCTTGTTCCGCATGAGCCGCGGTAAAAAAAATAAAGGCCAGTGCCAAAATGAGTGGGATATCTTTTATCATCGTCAAGGTCTGCTTTATGGCTTATGTAAGGTACCGGAAATAATACCAGTCAATTTATTGACATATGGCTTTATTTGCCCGCTGATCGATTTGTTCGTCACTAATTGGCGGCTATTTTTTGCCGAATTATTCAAAGCATTTTAATCGTAAGCAACTGTTGATTAGAGATGGATAATGTTTAATGTTTATATCTAACTGATTTTAATTGATTATATGTTTTTGGCATATGCCGTGCATTTGTTTTACTACAAGTAATTAGTGAGGAAACTATCATGGCTATTAATTTTGACGCAGCACTCGGTATTGGTCCTAAGGTTTTGGCTTTTCGAGAAAAGCGCAGTGAAATACTGGCTGCCAATTTAGCAAATGCAGATACGCCCAATTTTAAAGCGCGCGATCTGGATTTTAAATCCGTCTTAAAACAAAGTGTGGGGTCAGGTGTGGCCATGGAGCGCACTCATGCAGGACATATTACACCACAACAACAAGCATTCGGAGCAAATGTAATGTATCGGAATCCCAGCCAGGTGTCATTAGACGGCAATACCGTCGAAGCCCATGTTGAGGAAGCTAAATACGCAGAAAATTCAGTGCAGTATCAGGCCAGCTTACAGTTCATTAGCGGTGACTTTTCCGATTTGATGACATCCATTAGAGGGCAATAGTTATGACTTCAAGTATATTTGATATTGCCGGTAGCGGCATGAATGCGCAGTCGTTAAGACTCAATCTGGTTGCAAGTAATATATCGAATGCGAACAGTGTCGGCAGTAGTGCGAAGGACGTTTACAAGTCCAGGCAGCCGGTATTTGCCGCTGAATTAAATAACGTGATAAATAAACAGAATGCTACCAGTAAGGTCAAAGTATTGGGCGTCGTCGAAAGTCAAGCCTCTGCCGTTATGGAATATTCCCCGAATCATCCTCTGGCTAATCAGGAGGGCTATATCTTTAAATCAAATGTTAATACGGTTGAAGAAATGGCCAATATGATGTCGGCATCACGCTCTTATCAAAATAATGTGGAAGTATTGAATACGGCAAAGCAGATGATGCTTCAGACTTTAAAAATGGGACAGTAAGGGGGTAAAAAATGGCAATTCAAGGCACAACAACCGATTACAGCAGTTTAACGGTCACGCCCAAGAAAGATTCGGCGGCGGCAACTAAAAAAACTTCATTAGGACAGGATGAGTTTTTAAAATTGATGACCACTCAGATGACTCATCAGGACCCCTCGCAGCCCATGCAGAATGGCGAGTTTATAACGCAAATGGCGCAGTTTGGGACAGTATCCGGGATTCAGGATTTACAAAAATCATTCGGTGATTTTGCCAGTTCAATCACCTCCAGTCAGGCATTGCAAGCAACCAGTTTAGTAGGACGATACGTATCCGCGCCAGGAACGCAGGGGTTGTTGGCGGCAGGGGGGAATATAACAGGCAATATCAATTTAGAAGGCAGTGCAACCAATGTTAAGGTCACAGTAACCAATGCGGCTACCGGTGAAATTGAACAGAGTGTGGATATGGGGCCTCATGCGGCGGGGAAAGTTCCTTTTGCCTGGGATGGCTCGAATTCAAACGGTGTTATGGCCAGTCCCGGCGTATATAAAATTGAAGCGACAGGAAATATTGACGGCAATAATACCGTACTGGTGACAGATATTAATTCTCAAGTTGAGAGCGTCAGCATGAGCAGTGGCACTACGCCAATGAAAGTTAACCTGACCGGATTGGACAGCATTGATTTCAGTAAAATTAAACAAATTCTAGGGTAGGGGGTGTAACATGGGTTTCGCAACAGCATTAAGCGGCTTAAAAGCCGCATCAGCAAGTTTACAGGTAACCGGCAATAATATTGCCAATTCACAGACCACCGGTTTTAAAGAGTCAAGGGCGGAATTTGCCGACGTGTATGCCAGCAGCATCGGCGGCGTTAGTAAAACCCAGCCGGGCGCAGGGGTAAGAGTTACCGAAGTGGCGCAACAATTTAACCAGGGCAATATCGAATCCACCCAAAACAGCCTCGATCTAGCCGTTAGCGGCAATGGTTTTTTTGTATTGGCCGATAGCGTAAACCTTCCGGACCCCAATAATCCGTCTGCACCGGTCAATCCTTCGGTGCCTAGTGCATATACTCGCAACGGCGCTTTCAAGTTGGATAGTACGGGTAATGTCGTTAATAGTGAGGGAAAGTATTTATTGGCTTTTGCGCCTAACGGTGCTACCGCGGAGGCGGGTTTTAGTGTCGGTGTTTTCAGGCCGTTGACCATTGATACCGCTCAAGGCTTGCCTAACGCTACCGCAAATGTCGATATGAAATTGAATATCAACGGGGCTGCCAGTGTGCCGTCAGCTTCATTGTTTGATCCTTTAAATCCCTTATCGTATAACAATACGACCTCAATCACTACCTATGATACTCAGGGTAATGCCCATATCGTATCGACTTATTATGTGAAAACACCGGTGGCCAATGCATGGAATGCTTATGTATTTCTTGATAATTTCGGCATTACAACGGGCGGGGCTCCTATACCGCCGGCAGCAGCGCCTGCGTCGACAGTGTCATCAACTATCAATACTCCTGGGACACCGATACCGATGACTTTCAATGCATCAGGATTGCTTGCTGAAGTGGGGGTTCGTGCTGCTGGCGTTATTTCGGCAGGGACTGTGACAGCGGCGAACAAAACGGTGGCGGATACTACGGCGGCAAAGGCGTCGGCTACAGCACTACCGACGATTTATACAGATGCAGCAACATCAGCGACTGCTACAACTGCATCAACAGCAGCTGTTACAACAGCCGTAACATCTGCTGCGACTGCATCGTCAGCGTCGACAGCTGCAGCGTCTAATCCGCTTAATGCAGCAGCGGTGGCAACTCTCGCCGGCAATGCCTTTGCCGCGGCCGGTACCGCCGATGGGCTTGTTGCTGCTATTACGGCCGCATCTGCTGCGATTCCCTCGGCTGCGCCTTTTGCCGCAATTTATGCAACTGCTTCTGCAAATGCCCTAACATCTGCTTCAAATTATAAAACAGCTGCTGACGCTTATGCTCTAAGCCTTGATACTGTGACTGACGGGCCTAATGCTGCTGCTGCTGGTGTTACTGCTGCAGCCGATGCTATCCTTGCGCAGACCGCACTTAATAATTACAAAGCTGCCGTTGCGGCAGCCGTTAATACGGCTAAGCAAGCTGCTGTTTCTCAAGCTTTGGTGGGATCATCATCGGCCACTGCTTTGGCTGCCGCCGCATCTGCCGTTAACACGGTTCCTTCTGCTGCCACGCTTGCGGCTACAGCTAAAACTACGGCTGCTACCGCTGCTGCATCAGCAGTTGCTTATGCGACAGCTGCTGCTGCCGTTGTTGATGTTGCTACGGCGAATACGGCTGCTGGTTTAGCAGCAATTGCTGCCGCTGATGCGGCGACTGCCCAGACTGCAGCCAATGCTTATGATACGGCTGTATCCGCTGTTACTTCTGGCGCTCCGCAAGAAACCAAGGTGGATTTTGGATCTATTAATTTAGGCCTTATTAATCCTAACGCAAGCGTTGCTCCGATGGCATTTGATCTGGATTTTTTCGGTAGCACCCAATTCGCTACGCCTTTTAGCGTCAACGGCTTAAAACAAGACGGTTTGCCTGCCGGTAATTTGACCGGTATTGATGTCGACGGCACCGGGGTGGTGTTTGCAAGGTACAGCAATGGCGGGTCGAAGCCTCTAGGACAAGTCGCATTGGCGCGCTTTCAAAGTAATCAATCATTAGCCAAAGTCGGGGATACGACATGGGCTCAGACTTCAAGTTCCGGTCAACCTATATACGGCGCTGCGGGCGATAATAATTTTGGAGCTATTCAATCATCTGCCCTGGAAGGTTCCAATGTGGATTTATCCGACCAGTTGGTTAAGTTGATTATTGCGCAGCAGGCTTATCAGGCCAATTCTCAAACCATCACCACTGAAAAAACCTTGATACAAACTATTTTGAATGCGTAATTTAATTTTTTGAAGTTATTGGAGCGATGTTTGCTTTTATTTTTAAAAGTCTGTTTATAAGGTAAAAGAGGAGCTGTTATGGACCGTAGTTTATATATTTCAATGAGTGGTGCCAAACAATCGTTGCAGGCGCAAAACTCAAACGCCAATAATTTGGCGAATATGCAGACAACCGGTTTCAAATCCGATGTGGAGTGGTTCCGTAGCAGGGCTGTGACCGGGGCGGGCTACCCTACGCGGGTTTATGCGATGATAGAGAAACCGGGCACCGATTATTCCCCGGGCGCGATGCAGACGACAGGCCGTGATCTGGACGTAGCTATCAATGGACAGGGCTGGATTGCCGCTCAGGGCGGCGATTACGACAGTAAAGAAGCTTATACGCGTGCCGGCGATTTACGCATTACTCCGGAAGGTTTATTGAAAACCGGTGCGGGTTTGCAAGTGCTGGGACAAAACGGGCCGATTACTATTCCACCGGCAGAAAAGGTGACCATAGGCACTGACGGTACTGTCAGCATTATTCCCATGGGTTCCGGTAACGCAACTACGTTGGTGCAGATTGACCGGATTAAGCTGGTTAAACCTAATATCGAGGATTTGGAAAAACAAGGTGACGGTTTGTTCCATACTAAAGATGGCCAGCCGCTGGTAGCCAGCGCTGATGTCAGCTTGAATACGGGGACTCTGGAAGGCAGTAACGTTAATGCTTTTGTAGCGATGACGGAAATGTTGGAGCTGGCAAAAAACTTCGAGCTGCAAACCAAGGTGATGAAGAGTGTGGATGATAACTCTGCAATGACTGCCAAGTTGATGCAAATGGGATAAATGCATGAATGTGGATTTGTTTTAAAAAAAGCCGGGCTGAGCCCGGCTTTTTTTGGATCTGAAAAAGGTGCGATAACCTTTTAAAAAAATATGGCACGCATCATGCTTTGTATTTAAGTGAGGCAATAAATTGGCACACAGGAGATTATCATGACAGAACGCTCATTATGGGTCGCTAAAACCGGTCTGGATGCCCAGCAGACAAGAATGGCTGTTATATCCAATAACCTGGCGAACGTAAATACCACCGGTTTTAAGAAAGACCGGGCTATGTTTGACGATCTGATGTATCAGAACATTCGCCAAGTCGGTGGAGATACCACGCAAAATATTCAAGCGCCAACAGGGACGCAGCTGGGAACCGGTGTCAAAACGGTTTCAACGGAAAAAGTTCATTCCCAGGGTAATATTTCACAAACAGATAATTCGCTGGATGTGGCAATTAATGGCCGGGGCTTCCTGCAAATTTTAATGCCTAACGGGGATACCAATTATACCCGTGACGGTTCTTTAAAATTAGACGCAACAGGACAGCTGGTTACATCAGGCGGATTACCGCTGAATCCGGCGATCACTGTGCCTGCAACCGCAGAGAGCGTTACTATCGGCACAGACGGTACCGTATCAGCTGTGGTAGCCGGAGCGACTCAGCAGCTGGGGCAAATTCAGACCGCTAACTTTATCAATCCTACCGGATTGCAAGCGGTTGGCGACAACCTTTACCGGGAATCTGCGGCCAGCGGTGCGCCGATTGTCGGAACGCCGGGACAAGGTGAATACGGGACTTTGAATCAAGGCTCATTGGAGACCTCCAACGTCAATGTCGTTGAGGAGTTAGTCAATATGATTGAAGCGCAACGGGCTTATGAGATGAATTCCAAGGCGATTTCAACGGCCGATCAGATGCTGTCTTTTATAACGCAGCAATTATAAGTTAGGAGTGGTGGCATGATGACTCAAAAATTTGGTTTCAAGGTGATTGGTCGCATTGATTTCCGCGGGAGCCGGTTGGGGTTTTGTATCCTTGCAATCATGCTGTCTCTGTTAGAGGCTTGTACACCCATACCGCAAAGAGACCCTGCCTTTTCCCCGGTTGCACCGGCTGACTTAAGGCCGCCGGTTCAAAGTAGCGGATCAATCTATCAGGCCGGTTACGATATGCGTTTGTTTGAAGATCACACGGCCAAACGGGTCGGGGATGTTCTGACCATTACACTCAAGGAAGATACTCAGGCGAAAAAGGCTGATGATCTTAATACCAAAAAAGATACCTCAATGTCCGCTTCGGCTCCGTCAATGTTTGGCATTGCGGCATCTGCATTCACCGGGCAGAGTCCTACAACCACGCTGCAGTCAACAAAAGAATTTAAAGGGACGGGCGCTGCCGATCAAAGCAATAGTTTAAGCGGCAATATTTCCGTTACCGTGGTCGAGTTGTTGCCGAACGGCAATTTAAGTGTACGCGGCGAGAAAAGAGTCACTTTAAATCAGGGCGACGAATTCATCAGGCTATCCGGTATTGTCAGGCCGGTCGATATCAATTCATCCAATATTATTTCTTCGGATAAAGTGGCTGATGTAACCATTATGTATGTAGGCGAAGGCGCTATGGCCGATGCCAGTAAAATGGGTTGGCTGTCAAGGATTCTCCAAAGCCCATGGTTCCCATTCTAAAATAAGGATAAGGATATGAACGCAACATATAAGCACGTTATTTTGTTACTCGGCAAGGGCTTCACCTCCTGCGTCTTTGCAGTCGTCCTACTAGGCACTGTCTACAGCAGCCCGGTTTATGCCGAACGCATCAAGGACATTGCCTCTATCGAAGGAGTACGTGGCAATCAGCTGGTAGGTTACGGTCTGGTTGTCGGTTTGACCCAATCCGGCGATAAAACCGCATTTACCGGACAAAGTTTACGCAGTATGTTGGCGCGCCTTGGATTGACGTTACCTCCCGGCGTTGATCCTAAAGCGAAAAATATCGCAGCCGTTTCCATTCAAGCTGAGCTGCCTGCGTTTGCCAAGCCAGGTCAAATGATTGACGTCACTATCTCTTCTTTAGGCGACGCAAAAAGTTTACGCGGCGGAACGTTGTTAATGAGTCCGCTGAAAGGGGCCGATGGGCAGGTTTACGCTATCGCACAGGGCAGTCTGGTTGTCAGCGGGCTGAGTGCTTCAGGCCAGGATGGTTCAAGCGTTACCGTCAACAATCCCAATGTGGGCCGTATTCCCAACGGAGCAACTGTTGAGCGCACTGTCACGAGTTCTTTTGCTGACGGCGATGCGTTGATTTTTAATCTGCATACATCGGATTTCACTACGGCCAACCGCATGGCGGATTCCATTAACAACGTATTGGGCGCTAATACGGCAAAAGCGCTGGATGCAACTTCTGTTAGGGTCAATGCACCGGTAGATCCCGATCAAAAGGTGACATTCGCTTCAGTTGTCGAAAACATGATGGTGACTCCCGATGATGCGCCGGCGCGAGTCATTGTCAACTCCCGCACCGGCACTGTCGTTGTTAACGGTAAGGTCAGGGTACAGCCTGCGGCGGTATCTCATGGCAGTTTGACGGTCACTATTACTGAAGCTCCCCAGGTCAGTCAGCCGAATGCACGATCCAACGGTCAAACGGTGGTTACACCAAAATCCAACGTAAAGATTGAAGAAGAAAAAAATCACATGTTTGTGTTTAACCCAGGCGTTTCCCTGGACGAGATTGTTAAGGCAGTTAACGATGTAGGCGCGGCGCCCAGTGATTTGGTGGCTATTCTTGAAGCGCTGAAATCAGCCGGTTCCTTGCACGCAGAGTTAATTGTTATCTAAAGATGCCGGTTTTTAAGCGCATTATTTAGGCGGAGGTTGTTATGTTAAGTGGACCACAAAATGCCGATGTTTATACCGATTTTAATGGATTGGCTAAATTAAAAGCCCAAGCCAGAAGTCAGTCGCCGGAAGCGTTGAAGGAAGTCGCCAAGCAATTCGAATCAATTTTTCTGAATAATGTGCTTAAAAGTATGCGTGAAGCCAAGTTGGCGGACGGCATTATGGATAACGATCAAAGTAAGTTTTATAACGAAATGTATGATCAGCAGTTAGCCGTGCATTTGTCGGGTTCGCCGGGCGTTGGTCTGGCTGACTTAATCGTCAAGCAATTGAGTCCCGAAAAGCCTAAAAACGATAAACAGGATGTTGAAGATTACCTGAATAAATTGGGGGGCATATCAAGCGGTTCTACACAAGCTCATGTTGTTAACCGGCAAGTAAGCGGCAAAACCGGCGGTAGTGCTGTCGGCTTTGATGACGGTCAAGTTAAGGTTACGCCTTATATGCAGGAGAGAAGCCCACTTGATGAGATGGCTGAATTTCCGTTCAATAACGAGTCTATGCAAGCTATAGATGCATTAAAGGCCGATCACGCGATGCCGATACAGTCGGCAGAAGAGTTTGTCAGACGCCTGCATCCTTATGCCGAACAGGCCGCTAAGGAATTGGGCGTAGAACCCAAGGTTATTCTGGCGCAAGCCGCTCTGGAAAGTGGTTGGGGACGTTCGGTAATAAAAAACAGCAATGGCAGCAATAGTTTTAACTTGTTCAATATCAAGGCCGACAAAGCCTGGCAAGGCAAACAGGCGCAAGTGGCTACATTGGAATTTGACCAAGGCCTTCCTAAAAAGGTTAATGCCGGGTTTAGATCCTATGACTCATTCAAGGAAAGCTTCAACGATTACGTCGATTTTATAAAAAATAACCCACGATATGGCGATGCATTAAAGAAAGCGGGCAATGCGGAACAATATATGCATGAATTACAACGGGCGGGTTATGCAACCGATCCGAAGTACGCCGATAAGGTAATGAGCATTTATCAAGGCAATACGATGGCCGACTTTGAGCCTGATGTCATTATGGCGATGAATCAATGAACAAATTAAGTCCGGCATCTAACTCTCAGAACAGGACGCGATCATGAGTGGGTTATTAGCAACATCACTGTCAGGCCTGATGGCTGCACAGCGCTCATTGGAAACGGTGCAACACAACATTTCCAATGTAAATACAGACGGCTATAGCCGTCAACGAGTGGAGCAAGGCGCTGCTGCCGCACAATTTACCGGTGATGGCTATGTCGGCCAGGGCGTAAATGTCACTAATATCACGCGCAGTTACGACCAGTTTATCAATAAACAATTGATCTCAAGTCTATCGGCTTTTGGCGATGTGGATCATTACCATCAGCTTGCTACCAGCGTCGATAATATAATGGCCGACCCCAGTACGGGTATAGCGCCTGTCATGCAACGGTTTTTTAACTCCGTCAATGAAGTGGCGAATGATCCTTCATCGATTCCTGCCAGGCAGGTAATGCTGTCTGAAGCAAATAATCTGGCGGAAAGCTTCAATACGATGAGTGGCAGGTTTGAAGCCATACGCACGCAGAACAATACTGACATAGCATCCAAGGTTGACGATATTAATTCGTTAGCCAGGTCAATAGCGGACCTTAACTCACAAATCGCGGCTAGCGTAGGTCAGACACAAGGCTTGAAACAGCCTAATGACTTGATGGACAAGCAGGATGCTTTACTTTCAAAGTTAGCCGAAATAGTCAATGTCTCCGTGGTTCCTCAGAAAGATGGTACTTCCAGTGTTTTCATCGGCAATGGTCAAGCGCTGGTTCTTCAAGGTGGAGCTGCGGCATTTACCGTTACGCAGAATCAATTTGACCCCAACCGCCTGGAAATCGGGATTAAGACAGGCAATGGTAATGTGGATGTAACCGGACAGATCACAGGCGGTTCCCTGGGCGGGGCGTTAAGGTTCCGGGATGAAGTTCTGGATCCGGCACAACAAAAATTGGGCCGGGTTGCGGCAGGTCTGGCAATGCAGGTTAATGCGATTCATAAAAACGGTTTTGATTTGAGTGGCACGGCAGGAGTGGACTTATTTAAATTTGCCGGTGATGCGGTTCCCGTTGTTCCAGGTTCTCTTAATAAAGGCAATGCAGAGGTTACGGCCAGCTTTCAGAGCGCCAACCCATTAGCCGCTGGAAGCCTGGATTTCAGTGATTACAACTTGAAATATGTAAACGCCGGCAGCGGGGTTGATTATACCCTGACCAGGATTCGGGATAATCAGGTGATTAACCTTACGGCCACCACTGTAGGGGGTGTTTCTACCTTGTCGTTTGCAGCCACTCAACCTGCAAATTTTGATCCGACTGCTTTCGCGATGACGACCAGCATCTCCCCCGGAACTTTTACAGCTGCGGTCTCAAGCGGCATGGCTGCGGTACCGCGCCAGGAAACTATCGGCGCATTTACAGCAGCTGTTTCCAGTGCTGCGGGGGAGATATTCAATATGAATATCGATGGTATCGCCTTCCAGTCCAAAGTCAGTGCGTTTGGGGGCGACACGGTGACCGGTGCCGATCTGGATGCAGCACTGCCTGCTTTCCTGACCGCCAACCCTGGCTACAAACAAGTCTCTGGCTCCTTTGCCACCAATGACCTGGTGCTAAAAAAGCTCAACGGCACGGCTATCGTCCCCAATATTACCAGCAATTTTGTTACAACTCCCGGCGCCTTAGCCGCCAATACCGTTAATATTGCGGGCTCGGCTGCAGTCGCCGCAACCGGCGGCCCCTTTACGCTCGCAGTCGATGGTCTGCAAATTTACAGTGAGGCGCCGGCGATCGGCGGCACGGTCACGAAGGGCGAGCTTGATGCCGCGTTGAATACATTCCTGACCACTGGGCTCGGAGCAGGCAAATACACTAAAACCGGATCATTTGCGACTAACGACTTGGTGCTCAGCAAGTCCGGCATGGTTTCTAATCTTACTATCACCAGCAACTTTAGCGGAGTCGGCAGTAACCCGGGCGCGTTCTCCGGGTCGACCGTCGGCGCGGCAGCTATCCCAACGGGCTTTGATATAAAAGTCGATGTCAGTGGTGGCAGAACCCTATCAGTAGGGGATCAATTTGTAACCAGACCGACTTACAGTGCGGCCCAAAGAATGGAAGTTAATATTGATGACCCGAAAAAAATTGCGGCAGCCACTAATGTTGAAGTTGATCCGGCAACCGGCTTACCGGTGTTTCCCGGCTCCATTATCAAAGGGCCGATGCCAAGTGATAATAGAAATGCATTGCTGCTGGCAGGTCTTGAGACTAAATCCAGCATGTTAGGTGGGAATGCCTCATTTGACGATGCTTACGGTGAAATTGTTTCCGGTGTCGGAACCTTGACACGGGCGGCGGCACTGGGTTCCTCTGCGCAGCTAACGTTATTAAATCAGGCAAAGGGCTCCAGAGAGAGTCTGGCAGGTGTAAATTTGGATGAAGAGGCCGCTAACTTAATAAAGTTTCAACAAGCTTATCAGGCATCCGCGCAGTCAATTTCAGTGGCCAAGTCCTTATTTGAGACTTTGATAGGCGCAGTTAGATAGGAGACATAGTGATGAGAATTTCAACAGCTTGGGCGCAGCAGGTTAATGTTGACGCGATGAACAATCGGCAAGCCGAATTGGCTAAGGCGCAACAGCAATTAAGCACCGGACTGAGAGTGTCATCACCTGCTGACGATCCGGCCGCAGCGGTAAAAGTATTGGATTTACAGGGAACGATTGCAAAAACAACCCAGTTTCAAAGTAACATTTCCACTACTCGCGGACGCTTGAATATTGAGGAGTCAGCTCTTACAACGGCGGATAACATATTGTCTCGCGCTAAAGAGCTGACTATGCAAGGCATGAACGATAGCATGAATAGTAGTGACAGGTTGAGTCTCAAGTTTGAAGTGGATCAGTTGATTCAAGAAATGGCTGGCGTTGCAAATACCAAAAATGCCAATGGTGAATTTATTTTTTCAGGCGATCTTGCGACAGTGCCCGCTTTTGCGGTGAGCCCCACAACAGGCCAATATGTTTACCAAGGCGGTTCACAGCAACGAGCCTTGCAAATTAGTTCTACAAGGCAAGTGGCTGACGGCGATTTGGGTTTTAATGTATTTGAAAATATACAATCGAGCAGTCCGGCTGCTGATGAGAATGGCAAGCGTAGTATTTTTAATACCTTACAGGCACTGTCCGACGGCTTGGGCGCCACTTTTAAAGCCACCCCCGCGGTAATAACCGGCGACAATTTTTTACGATATGGAATGGATTACAGTAACCCTCTGCCTCCAACTACATTTAACCTGGTTGCCAATGCAGAGAAGACGTTGCCGCCTCTTTTTCCTACGGTGCCGCCAACACCCGTTGCTCTTTCTCCCGCATCAATAGATTTGACCGGGAAGAAGTTTACCGGGGTGGAGGACGTCGTTTCCGAAATTAACAAGCAGCTTGCCGCAGCCCCTTTACTGCCTGCTGATTTGACCCCCAATACGAGTTTTCCGGCAGGTTCCAATTTCGGTAATGCTATTCAAGCGCGTAGCAATGGCAATAAAATCGAGTTTGTTTCAGTCGCCACCGGCGCTGTTTCCAATCTATCAATTAATAACACTTCAGGAAATTTTTTAACTGACGCCGGTTTTAGTGACGGACAGAGCAAGACAGGGACTGATGTATCCACTACGCTACCCGTGCAAATTGATCAGATTTTTCAAAAGCAGCTTGGCGATGTGTTAACCGATCTTGATACAGCGCTTAATAGTGTTTTGCAGGCAAGAACCAGTGTCGGTGTGCGGCAGAATGTATTGGATAATCAGGAATCACAAAATGACAAGTTCGTATTAGATACCAAGCAAACGCTTTCCGAAACTCAAGATCTTGATTATAGCGAGGCAATCAGCAGGTTCCAATTGCAATCCACGGCTTTGCAGGCGGCTCAGCAGACTTTTGCGAAGGTTAAAGGGCTCTCATTGTTTAATTACCTTTAATGCCGGGTTTGCTCAAGGATGCAACAAGCGTTGGGGTTTATAGTAGGGATTGATCATGTATCAATCCTTTTTTTATGGAAGTGGGGAAAGACAAGTAAAGGTGAATCCGGTTTAAAGACCCACCTTTTAAAATATTAGCCGATTATGGATAAATAACTTTAGGTGTAAAGTTGGCGGCCGGGTATTTAGGGTCAAATTCGGCGACTTTTTCCGCTGGCTTTTGATCGGGACATTGACATTTGGGTGAAGATTTGACCGAGTCTTTGTCGATATAAATGACTTTAGGCTGAAAGTTCGCCGCAGGGTATTGGGCATCGTTGTCGGCGGATACGGTTAATGACGTTAACGTGATAGCAGTGGTCGCCAATCCTAAGATAATTGTTTTTCTCATATGATATTAACCTTCGGTAGTTGCACAGTAAGAGCCTTATTGGGCAAAGCGGCAGAGCCCGCTTGAATCCCTTACATCAAGGCTTAATCAACAAAGAGTATCGGGTATTTTGGCTAAATCCGCAACTGTTTTTCAGCCGGAATACGGTCACAAAAGCTGTCTAATTTCAGGATGATTTTGTAGTAACTGTTGCCGGAATGCTTCAATAGCAAGCTCGTTTTGGCGTTCGTTTCGGGCGATAGGTACGATGATTTCACTAACGACCTGCATCGGCGATGCCGATAAAAATATCAGTCGGTCGGCCAGTGCAATGGCTTCGCGCAAATCATGAGTGACAAATAAAACCGTATGCGGCCGCTGCTGCCACAGTTTAATTAACAGCTCCCTGACTTGCCTTGCGGTCGGCGCATCCAGCGACACAAACGGCTCATCCATCAGCAACACTTCCGGATCGACGGCAAACGCCCTGATGATTGAGACTCGGCGGCTCATGCCCAATGACAGCCGTTCAGGATAAACGTGTTGAGCCTGTGTCAACTGCATGACATCAAGCAATGCGTCAATGACATCGGGAGACTGATGCTCGCTTAGCACTAGCTCAATATTCTCCCTGACCGTCCGCCAGGGCAACAGGCGGGGATTCTGAAAAATGTAGCCGATCTTTGGATGCGTGTGTTGCTTTCCAACTAGAATTTCGCCGTCATAGTCATTATCCAAACCGGCGATAATATTCAACAGCGTGGTTTTACCGCAGCCGGACGGGCCGACCAGGCAAACAAATTCATTGGAATTCAGCGATAGCTTAAGGTTGGAGATACTTGGCTTTGCTGCAGTGGGATAGGTTTTGTTTTTGATATTGATTTGGATGTCGGTCATCTGCGCCACCGTAGCGCTTTTTTATCCAGCGGTTTTAAAATCAGCAGCTCTATCAGCTGAATGACGGCAACAAAAGCAATCGTATAAGCCAGAATGCTTGCGACATCGAATAGCTGAAAGAACAGATGCAGTTGATAGCCCATGCCGTTGCTGCGGCCCAATAGCTCAACCACCAAAATGATTTTCCAGATTAAGGCCAAGCCTGAGCGCGTTGCACCCATCACAAACGGATGCAACTGCGGCCAAATCACGTGAACCAGCGTTTTACGCTTGCCGAAACGGTAACAGCGCGCCATGTCCAGCAGATCCTGATCCAATGTACGGGTGCCTTCGCGAATGGTGACGATGACATTGGGCAGCTTATTAATGACCACGGCGAGTATCGCGGCCGATTCAACCAGGCCGAACCAGACGTAGCATAGGATAATCGTGACCAGCGCCGGGACATTCAGGAAAATCAACAGCCAGTTGTCGAAGAATGCATCGAGTTTTTTATTGCGTCCCAGCGCGATGCCAATCGCGCAACCCAGCAACATCGCAATGCTAAAACTGACGACCAGCCGGAGCAGGGTGACGCCCAGGTGGAAAGGCAGTTCGCCTGACAGGCAGGCCAGCCGGAAAACCCTGGCGACAACTTCCGGCGTCGGCAGTGTGTTGCTATTCAGATAAACAGCCAGGCCTTGCCAGATGCCTAAAAAAACCAGTAACGACAAGAGCGATAAAAAACTTTTAAGATTAATCAAGATTATTCAGCTGTCCAGAATGTACCGGGTTGCAGGGTATCCGAATTACCGGTTAACTGCTTGTTGCTCAGAGTGCGGAGTATTGTATAAATGCGCTCGGCCGCCTGTTGTTCCGGTTTGCCCCAATGCTCGATACCGCCTTCGCAATAACGCTGGCGCAGTTTGGTTTTGGTGGGTAAATCATCGACTTTGGTTAAAGGGATGATTTTTTGCCAAGCGGCATCCGATGTGCAGAGCTGATTTTTAGCTTGTTTGCTGGCCTTGAAGAAATTGATAAGCGCCTGTTTGTGACTGTTTGCCCAACTTTCCTTAAATACATAGCCGATGCTCGGAACATTCTCTTGAATGCCTAAACCTTTCAGGATGCCTCTGCCGTCAATAATCTGCCGATAACCTTGGGCTTCAAGCCGGGCCGCAAAATGCCAATAGGTCAGTGCGGCATCGATGCGGTTTTGCTTGATTTGCTCGTTGATCAACGGCGGGGCACCGAAGACTTTTTCTACCGAAGCATTCAGGTCCAGCTTTTCCTGGCCGGCTAAGGCTTGAAGCAACAGCCAATTTTTATCCAGTTCGCCCCCGGCGATGCCGACGCGTTTGCCTTTGATGTCTTTTATTGAATGGATGGGGCTGTTTTCTGCGACAACCAATGCGCCTGAGGTATTGGAATAAGGGTAAAAAGTAAAGTCCGAGCCGGTAGCGCGCAGACTGGAAACCCAAATCCAGTCAGACACAATCATATCGACAGAACCCGACTGTAACGCAATCTTGCCGGCTTCCGCATTGGCGAGGTGCTCGATTTTCAAATCGAAATCAGGGTGTGGGTTTTCCTCCAAAGCCGACAATTCCCAATCGACCGTGCCTGATGCTTGAACGCCAAGGCGAATAATGGTTTTTTCCGTAGCATAACTGTTGCATGAGGCAAACAGGCACAGGCCGATAACAAGAAAGGCATTAAATTTCATGAAGACTATCTCGATGACTGGATTGAAAGCTGCCTATTCTATCTGTATGCAGGATTTGGTGCGAGGATGTTTAACTCAGTCCAGAGTAGCCTTGGGGCATTTCACATTAGAGTCTACACCAGTTGGCGTGCGGATAACTTTGGGCAGTTATGGTGGGCTTCTTCCAAACGCTTTCATTCTTCGGAACTCAATTGGGTTATAAATTTCATTTACGAGCACATCCTATCGGGCATATACAGAGAAAACAGAAATTCTGGAAATACTGACTTTCATAGATTGGCGAACTCAACGTATAAATGCGACCAAGCTAATTTGTATTACTTTTGGTTTTAGGCTTACAGAAAAATAAGCTTTTGCTGGCATACGTTAGTAAATTTTTTGGACATAATGAACCCATCTGTTTAATCGGTTGAATTAATCAGACTTTATCTTAGGGGATGTTCGGTCACCAGCTTAAAGATAAAGGGGGCGAAAAAGAAAGTCTGATTTATTTAAAAGCTGTCCCACCGTCCAGATAGCTATTGTAGAGTGAGGAGCTACCTACCGGCAGATATCAAGAGACCTATGGCTGGGCTTCTTATATTGATGTCCCTGTTTGTTCTGATATTTATGCTTTTCATTGCGTTGACTGCCGACTGGTTGGCTATGATCTTCTTGATATTCCGATATGTCACTCAAATCAAGCTGACTGCCATAGTGGACATACATACTCATCGCCGGTCAGTTGCAGTACGTTGTTAAGCCGGTCCCCAGGCATTTAGTGGGACGATAAGCAAACGATGAGAATTAACTTCGGTAAGTATTTTAATATTAATATTTAAGAGAGAATCATAATGGACCAAATTGACTTATCAGTAGTTGCGGCCGGCATCGGTGGTTTTGTGCTCAACGGCCAGAGTACAAATGACCTTAGTGGCATTAGTGTAGCCAGTGCCGGGGATGTTAACGGCGACGGCCTGGATGACCTGATCGTCGGGGCGTATTTGAGCGATCCTGCCACCGGTATTGATGCCGGACGCAGCTACGTGGTGTTCGGTAAGACCACGCCGGGGCAATCGATCTGTCCGCGGTGGCGGCCGGTACGGGAGGCTTCGTGATCAACGGCCAGGGCGCGAGTGACTATAGCGGCGCCAGTGTGACGGGCGCCGGTGATGTTAACGGCGACGGCTTGGCCGACCTGATTGTCGGGGCGTATGGCAGCGATCCAGCCACCGGCATCGATGCCGGGCGCAGCTACGTGGTATTCGGCAAGACGACGCCGGGGCTGTCAACTTGTCTACCATCGCGGCTGGCAGCGGCGGTTTTGTGATCAATGGTCAGGGCGCGAGTGATAGCAGCGGAGAGAGTGTAGCCGGTGCCGGGGATGTCAACGGCGATGGCTTGGCCGACCTGATTGTCGGGGCGTATTTGAGTGATCCCGCCACCGGTATCGGTGCCGGGCGCAGCTACGTAGTGTTTGGTAAGACGACAACCGGCGCGATCAACCTGTCCGCCATCGCGGCCGGCAGCGGCGGTTTCGTGATCAACGGCCAAGGTACGAGTGACGACAGCGGCATAAGTGTAGCCGGTGCCGGTGATGTCAACGGCGACGGCTTGGCCGACCTGATCATCGGGGCGAATTTGAGCTATCCTGCCGCCGGCCTTGATGCCGGGCGTAGCTATGTGGTGTTCGGCAAGAGCACGACCGGGAGTATTAATCTTTCTACGGTAGCGGCTGGCACTGGCGGCTTCGTCATCAACGGTCAAGGCGTGAGTGATTACAGCGGCATGAGTGTAGCCGGTGCCGGTGATGTCAACGGCACCGGCTTGGCCGACCTGATCGTCGGGGCATACAGTAGTGACCCTGCCGGTGGCATTGGTGCGGGGCGCAGCTATGTGGTGTTCGGCAAAAGCATGACCGGGAGTATTAATCTTTCTGCGGTAGCGGCTGGTACTGGCGGCTTCGTGATCAACGGTCAGTGCGCGAGTGACCTTAGCGGCGTTAGTGTTGCGGCTGCCGGGGATGTCAACGGTGACGGCTTGGCCGACCTGATCGTCGGGGCATACCGAAGCGACCCTGCCGCCGGCATTGATGCCGGGCGCAGCTATGTGGTGTTCGGCCAGACGGCGCCGGGGCGATCGACCTATCCGCGGTAGCGGCCGGCAGCGGCGGCTTTGTCATCAACGGCCAGGGCGCGAGTGACAATAGCGGTATGAGTGTAGCCAGTGCCGGGGATGTCAACGGCGACGGCTTGGCCGACCTGATCGTCGGGGCGGTGTTCAGCGATCCGGCCGCCGGCATTAATGCCGGGCGCAGCTATGTGATTTTCGGCTCGGTCAGCGGTGCGTTTGGTCAGACGGCCGTAGACCAGCTCGGCACCACCGGCAATGATACCTTGACCGGTACTGCTATCGCCGAAACCCTGGTCGGGGATGCTGGCAACGACACCTTGATCGGCGGCGGTGGCGCCGATGTCCTGTACGGCGGCGCCGGGGACGACCTCATCGTCCTCAACGCCGACAACATTGCCGCGTTGAGCGCTAACTGCGGTGCAGGCGGCAACACCAGCCAGTTGGCCCGGGTGAATGGCGGCGGCGGGCTGGATACGCTGAGCCTGGACGGGGCCGGCATCACCCTCAATCTTGGCGCTATCGCGAATCAGGGCGGCGGCAGCCCGAGCAGCGCCTCGCGCATCGAATCGATTGAGCGCATCGACCTGATCGGCAGCGGCAACAACACCTTGACGCTGGGCGTGAAAGACGTGCTGGATATGGCCGGCTTCAACAACTTCAACAATGCCAATGACTGGGCCGACGGTACTTATAACCTGGCCGCCGGCGGCGCGAACGGTATCAATCCCGAGCAGCGCCACCAGTTGGTGATCGACGGCAATGCCGGGGATGTGGTCAACGCCAGCGGCTGGGGCGCTTCGGTCGGCACCGTAACGAATAACGGCCACACGTATAATGTCTATAACCAAGGTAGTTATGCCCAGGTATTGGTTGATGCAAACTTAACCTGGAATGTAATATGAATCGGTTAAATTATGCGTGGCTGTTTCGGCTGGAACAGGGGCTTCATGAGCAGTGGAGCGCATTCTTTTTTGCCGTTTAACAGCAGCGTTGACTTCGAAGGCTTTGGAATTAAGGCAAAATGATCAAAGGACATTTGAAAAAAAAGGATGTTGCGATGCTATGGCAATCGTTGCGCCAATCTGCCGCACAGCCTGAGGTGTGGCTTGAATTGGCGCACAGTTATACCGAGCTTGACTTGCCGTGGCAGGCGGAGTACACGGCTCGGCAGGCCTTACGCCTCGATACGTCTCTGGAACAACGCTTGCCGGTTTCAGCTGTTGGGCATCGGCAAGATACGTCTGGCGGCGATGCCTTGCTTGGACGGGCGGCGCTGCCGGACGCATCGTTATTGGCGGAGCGGTTTTCCGCCAGAGTGGAGGCGTGTCCGGGCGATTGGCTAACTTGGCTGTATTTGGCACGCTTGCGGGAGATGTTGAGGGTTCAGGGAGAGCTGCCGGAGTCCGAGCCATCCGGGAAGGGCTTGCTATCTCCTGAATATGAGTTGCAACAGGCCAGAACGCTTGAGCCTTTTTCCGGAGAATCTTTGCACTGGATGGGAGTTTGGCGCTTGAATGCGGGCGATGCCCACGGCGCTGTTGCCGCTCTGGCCGGGTTATTGGATATTCGACCGGTGCGTTACGGTTCGATGATGTATCTGGGAGATGCTTTATTACGCATAGGCAATATTGCCGCTGCAGAGAAGGCTTTTGCGCGCGCGTCCTTGTCCCATAATCCGGATTTTCTGCTCTCGTTGTCGGCCAGGGTGTATGCGTACAACTATTGGCAGGAAGCGATAGATGTCCTGCAAAAAGCCATCGAGATCAAGCCCGATAATGTGCCGGCTCTGCTAGCGTTGGCTAGGATTCAATCCGAAGTGTACGCACTTGCCGACTGTAGCGAGAGCCTTCTCCGAATTAAGGCGTTAGAGCCTGATAACCGGGAGGTGCGTTTGATCGAGGCCGGTCTGCAGGGACGCATGGGGGATGCTAAAAGTCATTTGGCTACATTGCAGGCGGCTTATGAAGCCGGCGGCGATCCGTTATCGCGGCTAGCTTTCAGTATTGCGATGACTTCGCTGTATCATGATTCGTTGCCAGCTTACGACGTGATTGATTTGCATCGTCGTTTATGTGCGCCTATTGAAGCGGCTATGGTACAGAAGACCGATTTCACCAATTCGCTATCATTGAGTCGCCGCTTGCGCATCGGCTACGTGACGGGGGACTTACATCGGCAGCATCCGGTGAATATTTTTATGTTACCGGTGTTAAAACACTTTGATCATGCCCACTTTGAAATTTGTGTATATCACACCGGCTCGATGCATGACGAATATACTCGTCAGGCTAAAGACTGTGCCGACCGGTGGCTGGAAGCGGCCGGGCTGGATGATGCCGCTTTGCAGCAGGCAATTATTGCTGATGAGGTTGATATTCTGATCGATCTGGCCGGACATACCTCTAGCCATCGTTTGGGGGTATTTGCATTACGGGCTGCTCCGGTACAGGCTACTTTTCTGGGCTACCCTCACTCCACCGGACTATCGACGATTGACTGGCTAATCGGCGATGCCGTCGTCAGTCCGCTCGAAAATGCCGACTTGTTTAGCGAGGGACTGGCACTGTTGCCGGACAGCGTGTTTTGCTGGGCGGCGATTGAGCAATATCCACTGCCTCAGTCGCGCCCGACAGAGGCAGCTGTGGTATTCGGATCGTTCAATAATGCGATGAAGCTCTCGCCCAAGACCATTGCGCTGTGGGCTAAGGTTTTGCAGGCAGTGCCTGATGCGAAGCTTTTGCTCAAAGCTCCTTCGTTGCGCGATCAATCTGTGCAGGCACGATTCCAAAATCTGTTTGCCGCGCAGGGCATAGAGCGTGAGCGTCTGATTTTTCGCGGGCCAAGCGAACTGAAAGAAATGATGTTGGAATATGGCGATGTCGATATAGCGCTCGATCCTATGCCCTACAATGGTGGCACCACGACCTTGCAGGCGCTGTGGATGGGCGTGCCGGTGGTAACTTTGGTTGGCGGCAATTATGTAGGACGTATGGGGGTGAGTTTTATGAATACGCTGGGCCATCCGGATTGGGTGGCTACCGATGAGGCTGAATATGTGGAGGCAGCTGTTCGTCTAGCTCAAGATTACGCCGCATTGCGTAATAGTCGTGCAGTGTTACGGGAGCAGATGGAGGCTTCACCGCTGTGCGATATCAAGGCCTATGTGGCGCATATGGAAACGTTGTTTTGTCAAATCTGGACGGCATACTGCGAAAATGACAGGTCTGGCGTAATTCTGATTAAATAAGCTGGAACCATCGCCTGAAATTAGCCATGCACTGTTTTTTGGAAGGCTGAGTTAAATACTCATCGAGATTAATCTGGTTTCCCGCCAAGATTTTAGAAAATATTTCAGCGCGTTTCAAAATGGCATAGCCTTCCTCAAGCAGCCCTTAATACTTGATTCGGTTATATAGCAGTCGATTAGTTGGTGTTTATAAAGGCTGGGTTAATGATGAGAGATATTGTTCAGTAAGGAAATCGATGAAGAGCGTTTTCTTTGTTGCATAGCCATTTGACTTACTATGGCCTATCCTTATAGGAAAATCTCTACTTGGTCTATTTAAAGAAGTTGTGAACATGCCCGTTGCTAAAAATTATCGCTGTTTTTTTCTCTGGAGTGGTTTACTGGCTACGATAGTTTTGGTTTCCGGTTGCGCCAGCGTTCCGGAAACGAAGCGCACTGCGGATTATTCGCCCATGATCAGCTATGCGCTAAGTTTGCAGGGTGTTCCTTATCATTACGGTAAAAGCTCGCCGGAAGAAGGTTTTGATTGCAGTGGCTTTGTTAAGCATGTTTATGAACAGCAGGGTGTACGCTTACCGCGCACGGTTCAAGGTATGGCTCAGTCGCTAACGCAAGTTTCGAAAGATGATCTTCATTCCGGCGATCTGGTCTTCTTTAATACCGACGGCAAGCCTTTTTCACATGTTGGTATCTATATCAATAATGATAACTTTATCCATGCGCCCAGCCAGCGCACTGGGAAAGTTCTGGTGTCCAGCCTTAAAAATCGTTATTGGGGAGATCGGTTCAGTTGCGCCCGCCGACCATAACTATGATAGACGGGCGCCGGTATGACAGGGTTATTCAGATTAAGCGGCAAGCTTGGTAATGGCCGCTTTGGCTAGGCTGCTTAATTCAGAACCATCTTCCCGGCAATATTTAATAATTTCCTGACGCATACGCCGTTCCCAATTACGTGTCAGGTGGTTTTTCATGCCTTCGGCTGCGATTTGCTTATCGGAGTCGGCATCAAAGAAATTGCTAATATCATTAGCCATTTTAATTAATTGTTCGATGTGCATAGTATTTCAGTGTGTTAAACGTTGTGGATGAGCATAAACGACGTGTTTGTCGTGACGGGCAAAACCGATCAAAGTAAGCCCTGTTTGTTCGGCAAGCCGAATCGCTAAACCGGTGGGAGCGGAAATGGCAACCAACAAACCAATACCCATAAAAGCGGTTTTTTGTACCATTTCATAACTGGCGCGACTGGTAACGATGATGAAACCGGTGTTGACATCTTTTCCGGTGCGGCATAGTAAGCCCAACAGCTTGTCTAGCGCATTATGTCGACCCACATCTTCACGAACGTCAACAATGCCGCGTTCGGGCTCGATCCAGGCAGCGGCATGAATCGCGCCGGTTAATTGGTTTAAAGATTGTTTGCTGTGCAAATCCGCTAAAGCTGCGGTTAATTGCTCAGCTGTGACGCTAACGGTACTGTACACGGGCGGTGGTTGCCGAATCGCTTGTTTCAAGGTACTCGCGCCGCATAAACCGCAGCCGGTACGTCCGGTTAAATTGCGTCCTTTATCGGTTAGACAGGCAAAACGTTGTTCAGGAATCTTGATGTTAACTTCAATCCCGTTAGCGCGTTGATAAACCCGTGCCGATAGAAATTCCTGCGCACTCTGAATAATGCCTTCGGTCATGCTAAAACCCAAGGCAAAATCTTCCAAGTTAGTCGGTGTAGCGAGCATCACTACATGCGAAATGCCGTTGTAAACCAACACAATCGGCACTTCTTCCGCGACATAATCCTGCTCTTCGCTGTGTTGGCATCCCTGCCAACGGTTTACCCAATGTTGCCGGTAGTTTGCCCAGCCTAATTCTGCTACGAAGTCCAAACCTGAATCTGAACTTGTTTCAGCATTAGGCATGTTGTTTCCTTTGTTCCAGAAATTCCAATTGTTGCTCAGTGAAGTCGTTGTAACTTTGCTGCCATTCCGACGGTTTCAGCACTTTGGTGATTTGTACTGCGGTGACCTTATATTCAGGACAATTGGTCGCCCAGTCGGAGTTATCGGTGGTAATAACGTTCGCACCCGATTCCGGGAAATGGAAAGTGGTATAAACGATACCGGGTTGAACTTTATCAGTCACTAAAGCACGTAATACCGTTTCTCCTGCACGGCTTTTGATGCCTACCCAATCGCCTGTCACTACGCCGCGATCTTCGGCATCGTGCGGATGAATTTCCAGGCGGTCTTCCGAATGCCATGCGACATTTTCAGTCCGGCGTGTCTGTGCGCCGACATTGTATTGCGACAAAATCCGGCCAGTAGTCAGGATCAATGGGAACATTGGCGTAACTTTTTCCGCCGTGGCAACGTATTCAGTCAGCATAAACAAGCCTTTGCCGTCGTCACGCATGAACTGCTCGGTGTGCATAATCGGCGTGCCGTCAGGTGTTTCCTCATTGCAAGGCCATTGGATACTGCCCATTTCGTCGATCTTGTCGTAACTGACGCCGTGGAAACTGGGTGTTAATGCGGCAATTTCCTCCATGATTTCCGACGGATGGCTGTAAGTCATCGGATAACCCAAGGCATTGGACAGCAATTGAGTAACTTCCCAATCCGCGTAACCTGCCAATGGGCGCATCACTTGCCGAACTGGAGAAATACGCCGTTCCGCATTGGTGAATGTGCCGGTCTTTTCCAGGAAAGAAGCGCCCGGTAAGAATACATGGGCGAATTTTGCGGTTTCGTTCAGGAAAATGTCCTGCACAATCACACATTCCATCGCGCGCAATGCAGCATGCACGTGTTTGATATTAGGATCGGATTGCGCGATGTCCTCGCCTTCGCAATACAGGCCCATAAAGCTGCCGTCAAGTGCGGCCTCGAACATGTTGGGGATACGTAAACCCGGTTCTGTACTGAGTTTAGTCTGCCATGCGTTCTCAAACAGTTGGTGTGTTGCGGGATCAGATACATGGCGATAACCGGGGAGTTCATGCGGGAACGAACCCATATCGCAAGATCCCTGAACATTATTTTGTCCGCGTAGCGGGTTAACGCCGGCGCCTTCGTGGCCTAAATTACCGGTAGCCATGGCCAGATTGGCAATGCCGATAACCGTAGTAGAGCCTTGGCTGTGTTCGGTTACGCCCAAGCCGTAATAAATAGCGGCATTGTTAGCGGTCGCGTAAAGCCGTGCGGCGGCTCTCAATTCAGCAGCCGGAACACCGGTAATGGCTTCTGCCGCTTCAGGAGAATGATGTTCTTCGGCAATGAATTTACGCCATTTTTCAAATGAGGCTACATCGCAACGCGCGTTGACAAATTCTTCATCAACCAGGTTTTCAGTGACGACGACATAGCCTAAGGCATTGATTATCGAGACGTTAGTGCTGGGGCGTAATTTTAAATGATGGCTGGTTTTGATATGCGGCGATTTGAGCAGGTCGATTTCACGCGGATCGATCACGATCAGTTTGGCGCCTTGACGCAGGCGCTTTTTCATTTGTGAACCGAATACAGGGTGGCCGTCGGTAGGGTTGGCGCCCATCACTAAAATGACATCGGCTTTCATGACTGAATCAAAATCCTGGGTTCCTGATGATTCTCCGAAAGTCTGTTTCAACCCGTAGCCTGTGGGTGAATGACAAACCCGTGCACAAGTGTCGACGTTGTTATTGCCGAAACCGGCGCGGATCAGTTTTTGCACCAGATAAGCTTCTTCGTTGGTGCAACGCGATGAAGTCAGACCGCCTATCGAATCCTTGCCGTATTTTGCCTGGATGCGCTTTAATTCCGACGCGGCATGATTAATGGCTTCTTCCCAGCTCACTTCTTTCCAAGCGTCGTGAATGCTGGCGCGGATCATCGGTTTAGTAATGCGGTCTTTATGCGTTGCATAACCGAATGCAAAGCGGCCTTTTACGCAGGAATGGCCGTGGTTGGCCTTGCCGTCTTTAGCGGGAACCATGCGGATGACTTGTTCGCCTTTCATTTCGGCCCTGAATGAACAGCCGACGCCACAATAAGCGCAGGTTGTTACGATTGCATGTTCAGGCTGGCCGTTGTCGATCACCGATTTTTCCATCAGCGTTGCAGTCGGGCAGGCTTGTACGCAAGCGCCGCAGGATACGCACTCGGAATCCATGAAAGCCTGATTCTGGCTGGGCGATACTTTGGAATCGAAACCGCGACCGTCGATGGTCAATGCAAACGTACCTTGGGTTTCTTCGCAGGCCCGTACGCAACGTGAGCAAACGATACATTTGCTGGGATCGAAGCTGAAGTAAGGATTGCTTTCGTCTTTAACGGCGTTTAGATGCGTTTCAACCGGGTTGTAACGCACTTCGCGTAAACCAACGGCGCCAGCCATATCTTGCAATTCGCAATCGCCATTGGCCGAACAGGTCAGGCAGTCCAGCGGGTGATCGGAAATATATAATTCCATGATGCCGCGACGCACGTCGGCCAGCTTCTTATTTTGCGTGACAACTTTCAAGCCTTCCGCGACCGGCGTCGTGCAGGAAGCGGGCATGCCTCTGCCGCCTTCTATTTGCACCACGCAAAGCCGACAGGAACCGAACGGTTCGATGCTGTCGGTTGCGCATAGCTTGGGGATTTCAATACCGATGCTTGCCGCCGCTCGCATCACCGAGGTTCCTGCCGGCGCTGTTACCTTAAAACCATCAATTTCCAGCGTAACCATATTATTTTCGTTGGCACGGGCTGGTGTGCCAAAATCTTTTTCTTTATTAATCGACATTTTAAACTCCTCTAAATCATTATCAGGCGGCTGCAGCTTTGGCATTTATTCCGAAATCTTCGGGGAAATGATTTAAAGCGCTCAGTACAGGGTAGGGCGTCATACCGCCTAATGCACAGAGGGAGCCGTTGAGCAGGGTGTCGCAAAGATCACGTAACAATGGAACGTTTTTATCGAGGTTGCGACCGTTAATAATGTCGTCCATGACTTCTACGCCACGGGTGGAACCAATGCGGCACGGTGTACATTTGCCGCAAGATTCAATTTTACAAAATTCCATGCTATAGCGCGCCATTTCAGCCATATTGACTGTGTCGTCAAATACGACAATGCCGCCATGTCCCACTACCGCCCAGATGGCGGCAAAGGCTTCGTAATCCAAGGGAGTGTCAAATTGCGATTCGGGCAGATAAGCGCCGAGTGGGCCGCCAACCTGGACTGCTCGAATTGGTCTGCCGGAAGCGGAACCGCCGCCAAAGTCATAAAGTAATTCGCGTAAAGTTAAGCCAAAGCCCAGCTCGACCAAGCCGGGCCGCTTGATGTTACCGGCCAGTTGCACCGGCAAGGTACCGCGAGAACGGCCCATACCGAAATCGCGGTAATAATCGCCGCCTTTATCCAGAATAACCGGCACTGAAGCCAAAGAAATAACGTTGTTGACGACAGTGGGCTGGCCGAACAAACCACTGATGGCCGGTAACGGCGGTTTAAAACGTACCAAGCCGCGTTTTCCTTCCAGGCTTTCCATGAGTGATGTTTCTTCGCCGCAGACATAAGCGCCTGCGCCTTGTCTGACTTCCAGGTGGAAAGTAAGGCCGCTGCCCTGAATGTTATCGCCCAGATAGCCGGCTTCGTAAGCGGTGGCAATCGCGGCATTTAGCACTTCAAAAGCATGAGGGTATTCAATGCGCAGGTAGATATAGCCTTGTGTCGCATCGACAGCCAAGCCTGCAATGGTCATGCCCTCGATAAGCACAAACGGGTCACCTTCCATAACCATGCGGTCGGAAAATGTGCCGGAATCGCCTTCATCGGCATTGCAGATAATGTATTTTTGCAGCGATGGGGTGTTGAGTACTGTCTTCCATTTGATGCCGGTTGGAAAGGCGGCGCCGCCGCGACCACGTAAACCTGAGTCGGTGACTGCCTGGACGATTTGTTCCTGAGTCATAGCCAGCGCATTTTTTAAACCGCGGTAGCCGTCATTTTCAATATAATCAGTCAAACTCGCAGGATCGGTTTTGCCGATGCGGGCAAAGGTCAAACGTTGCTGTTTTTTAAAGTAATCGAGTTCTTCAGTCAGGCCTAAACTTAGCACATGTGCGCCGCCTTGTGTAAAGTCGGCATCGAACAAGCCGGGCACGTCGCCGGGCTGGACAGGGCCATAGGCTAGGCGTCCTTTAGCGGTTGTCACTTCAACCAGCGGCTCCAGCCAGTACATGCCTCTTGAGCCGTTACGGACCAGTTTAATGTCAATGCCGCGTTTTGCCGCTTCCTGAGCAATAGCTGTAGCAACGCGATCTGCACCCAGTGAAACAGCGCTGGAGTCGCACGGAACATAAATAGTGATACTCATGCTGATGCCTCTGTATTATTAATGGCCGCATCAAAACTATCCGCCGACACGCGACCGTAAATATCTTTGCCGATTTGCATGGCCGGTGAACAGGCGCAATTGCCTAAACAGTATACTGGTTCTAAAGAGAATTTGCCGTCCGCGGTCGTTTCATGAAAATCAATGTTCAGTTTGCTTTTAACATGCTCTTCCAGTTGTCTTCCGCCCATGGCTTGGCAGGATTCCGCACGACACAGATGAATAGTTTGTTTACCCGGCGGCGTGTCCCTGAAATAATGATAAAAACTGATGACGCCGTGAACTTCGGCGCGGGAAAGATTAAGCGCTGTGGCGATGTATGGGACGCAGTCAGCTGGGATATAACCAAGAGCATTTTGCACTTCATGCAAAATAGGCAAAAGTGCGCCGGGTTTATCTTTGAGTGCTACGATGATTTCGTGCACGGTTGATTGCATGTTGCCTGATTCTGTCATGATCATCTCAATATGGAGAATCCATCCGGATTAAAACAACGGCAGTTCCTGACTGTTGCATATTTAAGTGTGCCGGGTAGCATAGCACAAGATATTTTGGGTGTAAAAATGCTGTAAAACAGGCAAAAATGTAAGTGTTTTGAAAGTGTCGGTTATGTATCTATTTATAATCAATATTTTTAAGCAACAGTGCGTTGAAATGATTTATTCGCTTTTATGTAATACACTGTTTACAGATAGACTCATATTGATAATATTTTTTGATAGGTTGTTTGCCGAATATTATTAAAGGTGCCTATGTTATTTTATTTGTCGTTTCGGTACATCGCTACGCCACTTCTGCCTTGTCTACGGAGATGTGGGAAACGGGAACGACTGCATCGGTAGATTTTACTTCATACAAAATCTACCGATGAGTTATAAGCCCCCTGTTTTTGATATTTTTTCTATTTCACAAAACAGCTTTTTTCGCCATATTCTTCCGCTTCTTTAAGCCGTTTTCTTAAATCTTTAGATTGAGCTGGATCGCGCATTGCCGCTGCGGCGTCGCCGGTTTGACCTTTAGTTAAATAAGTGAAGGTTTTCGCGGCTTCGTATTCGGAGAAATTCAGTTTCTCGGCAATTTTGTCAATCTTGCAGCCACAGGCATACTGAGATATATAAGTCAGGCCGCCGTGTTGAGCAACGCAGTTTAAAACATATTCAACGCGGTCGCGGGTAGGATAGTCGCTGACAAACGGTGCGGGCTCGGCTTGTTCAACCGGCTTTTCCGGCGCCGTGGCGCAGCCTGAAATCACAACAACTAAAACAAGGCCGAAAATTGAGGGTGTATATTTAATTTTCATTGATGGTTTTTATTCCCATAAGTCAGAAATTGAAAAAGTATGCGCAACTTGCAATAAACAACAGGCTTGCGAAAATAGTCGTTCGGCGGAAAAAGATCGGTCATTACCCACGATAATTAAAGCTTACCATTATGAACAGTCAAACAAAAGTAGCAGGCGTGATTCTTGCTGGTGGCCGTGCCCGGCGCATGAATAATCAGGATAAAGGCCTGATGCGTTTTAAAGGCCGCCCGATGATCAGTTATGCAATAGATGCTTTATCTCCTGTTGTGGATTGTGTGTTCATAAATGCCAATCGGAATATTGATCAATACCGGCAATTCGGGTTGCCGGTTATTAGCGATCAAACCGATAATTTTGACGGTCCTTTAGCCGGTATATTAACCGCAATGATTCATGCGGATGCCGATATCTTGGTGGTTATTCCTTGCGACTCACCGTTGATTAGAACGGAACATCTACAGCAGCTGTTATTAACCCGCGCGAAAAATAATGCCGATGTTGCCGTCGCCTTTGATGGGGTAAGGTTGCATCCGGTTTTCTTGGTGATAAAGACTGTATTGCAAACCAGCTTGCAGGATTATTTGGCTGATGGTCAACGTAAAGTTGAATATTGGCTGGAGCAGCAAAATTTAGTTCGGGCGGATTTTAGTAATGAGCCGGAAATATTTTGCAACATTAATACGATGCTGGAGCTCGCCGAGATGGAAGGGACTAAGCGTTTCGGCTAGAACCCAATGTCGTTGCATTTCTATGATGACCTGTACTTTTAATCATATGTGTATTGCTGCCGAAACTTGTATTTTTCCGGTATAATTTGCAACATTTTTAACTCAAGGTATAGACGTTATGTCGGAAATCAATAAAGTTGTGTTGGCTTATTCAGGAGGTTTGGATACTTCCGTTATTCTCAAGTGGTTACAGGATGTTTATGATTGTGAAGTCGTTACCTTTACGGCTGATTTGGGACAGGGCGAAGAAGTGGAGCCTGCACGAGCCAAAGCGCAAGCGATGGGCATTAAGGATATTTACATTGAAGATTTACGCGAAGATTTTGCGCGCGATTATGTATTCCCGATGTTCCGCGCCAATGCGATTTACGAAGGCGAATATTTGCTGGGCACTTCGATTGCCCGTCCTTTAATTGCCAAGCGGCTGATAGACATCGCAAATGAAACCGGAGCGAATGCCATTTCCCACGGCGCAACAGGCAAAGGTAATGACCAGGTGCGTTTCGAGCTGGGCGCTTACGCGTTGCGTCCCGATATACAGATTATTGCACCTTGGCGTGAATGGGATTTAACCTCGCGTCAAACTTTGCTGGCTTATGCTGAAAAACATAACATTCCTGTGGAAATGAAGAAAGGTAAAGCATCGCCCTATTCAATGGATGCCAATTTACTGCATATTTCTTATGAAGGCCGGATTTTGGAAGATCCTTGGGCGGAACCTGAAGAGGAAATGTGGCGCTGGACGGTTTCTCCTGAATCTGCACCCGATCACCCGACTTATATTGAGCTGACTTACCGTCAGGGCGATATTGTCGCTATTGATGGTGTGCCTTGTACACCTGCAACAGTGATGGAGCAATTAAACAAGATTGCCGGCGCTAATGGTATTGGCCGATTGGATATTGTAGAAAATCGCTATGTCGGTATGAAATCACGCGGCTGTTATGAAACACCGGCCGGTACGGTGATGCTCAAAGCGCATCGTGCGATTGAGTCGTTAACACTGGATCGGGAAGTGGCTCATTTAAAAGACGAGCTGATGCCGCGCTATGCCTCTTTAATCTACAATGGTTACTGGTGGAGTCCCGAGCGAGAAATGATGCAAACCATGATCGATGCGTCTCAGGCGAATGTTAACGGTAAGGTCAGGCTTAAGCTTTATAAGGGCAATGTAGTCGTTGTTGGACGCGCTTCCGATACTGACAGCCTGTTTGATGAAAGCATTGCGACGTTTGAAGATGATGGCGGTGCCTATAATCAAAAGGATGCCGAGGGCTTTATCAAGTTAAACGCGCTGAGAATGAGAATAGCCGCTGCCAAGCGGTTAAGTTAATACTTTAAGCAGCATAGCGTTAGGCATTTTATGCTGCCTTATTTTGGTTATCTTGTCTTGTTTGGACGCAGGATATAGTTAAATAAAATGCAGGATTTGAGCATTAAACTTGTATAATCGCGAATTAGGTAGCACTCAACTACCGACATGGTTTGTTATGAAAAATAATAATTGTTCGGTCAGGATGGTTGGTTGCCATGGGTTCCTGGTTCGAGGGGAAGTAACTGATGAGCGACATAGATAAGATAAACTCAGTAGTGGAGACATTGCCCGGCAATGCGTCCACGGTTCTGCAGAAAATACCTTCGCATCATGTATTAATGAAGGTTAACAGGTTATTGCTGACTGTAGTCTGTGCGTTGATGATCGTCGTTTTGATAGGGGGCTTTTTATTATTCCCAACCGATAGCTTCTTAACCCGCTATAAAAACGCCACGGCTACCGAGGTCTATGCGTCTGAGATGAACCCCGTGTTCTCTGCAGAAGTTAACGCGCTGAAAGGACAGCTTGTCGGCTTGGTCAGCGGTTCAATTGAAAGTAAATTAAACGCGTTGGAAGAGAGTATTCGCGTAGGTTCCGTTTCCAGTTCTATAAATACTATAGAAGACTTGAAAAACGACGTGAAAGTTCTTCGCTCCTATTCCGAGCCAGCCAAAAAGGGCAAGGCGGTCGTTTCTAATGAGCAGCTAATGCAGGAAATGTCCCAATTAAAACGTCTGATCTATTTGACTATTGTTTCATGCGGGCTGATGCTGGCAGCAGTTGCGGGTATCTGGATTAAAAATCGCAACCGGTTACCTTATAAAGAAACCAAAACAAGTTATTTGGGTAAAGATTAGTTTTCAGTTTTTTGAATATAAAAAAAGCCGCCCAGTCGTAGACTTGAGGCGGCTTTTTTGTGTTGGTCAATCAGGGATTAATTACCGCCCAGATATTTGTATAAAGCATCAACAGCTTGGTCTTCGCCGTATCCAGCTTTAACAACGGCTGGATTTTTCATTATTTCAGCGATAGCTTTCGGCATGCCGCCTTTACCTTCTTTAAGAACAGTCTCAAATTTCGCTCTGTCCAATTGACCCGCTTTAATTAAAACAGATAACTGTGGGTTTGAAGCGATATCGTGGCAAGTGCCGCAACCGCGACCGAAAGCACGCTCATAAATTTTCTTACCAACATCACTAGCTTCGTCGGCAAATACTTGTCCACTTAAAGCGAGTAAAGCAATACCAGCTAATGTTCCTAATGTTTTTTTCATGTTGATCTCTCCTCTGGGTAGTAAAAAAAGAACTGTTGTTTATTTTTGAAAGAAATAACAGTTCGATTAAAAGTTAAACCGTGAAAGCATAGGGAATTTGGCGGAAAAATTCAATTATTTATTTATTTATTTTCCCCGCGTTATATTATGGTTAAAGGCTATGAATGGTAACTGAATCGTTGAGTCGGCCTTAAAATTTGAAAGCGCGACAATAATTAATCAAACTGGCGTGTCTGAAACCAGCTCAGCTTGTCATGTAATGTTACTACCGTGCCGATAATAGTCAGGGTGGGCGGCTTGATGTCCTGGCCGGCAATCTTGCCCGGCAATGTTTCCAAAGTGCCGGTAATCACTCGCTGATTGGAGGTAGTGCCTTGCTGAATAATGGCGATAGGTAAATCTTTGGGACTGCCGTGCGCAATTAACGACTGGCAGATTTGTTCCAGGCCGGCCAGACCCATGTAGATGACGATGGTTTGATTAGGCGCAGCCAGTTGCGTCCAGTTTAAATTGACGGAATTATCCTTTAGGTGCCCGGTAACAAAAGTACAGGATTGCGCATGATCCCGATGGGTCAACGGGATACCCGAGTAGGTTGCACAGCCGGAAGCGGCGGTAATGCCGGGCACTACTTGAAAATTAATGCCTTGCTCCATCAAGGTTTCAATTTCTTCGCCGCCGCGGCCGAAGATGAAAGGATCTCCTCCTTTTAATCGCACCACCCGCTTTCCGGCTTTAGCCAAATCGGCCAGCAGGATATTGATGGATTCTTGAGGCAGGGCATGGTATTGACGTTGTTTACCGACGTAAATCTTTTCAGCATCCCGGCGTGCTAAATCGAGAATTTCCGGCGAAACCAGGCGGTCATAAACGACCACATCTGCCTGCTGCATCAATCGTAGTGCTCGGAAAGTCAACAAATCAGGTGCGCCGGGACCTGCGCCAACCAGATAAACTTCGCCGAGGTTAGTACTTTCATTTTGCTTGAGCAGAGTTTGTTCTAATTGCTGTTCAGCTTCCTGTTCTTTGCCGGAAAAGATCAGTTCAGCGACAGAGCCTTGCAAAATATTCTCCCAGAAAATTCTGCGTTGAGCAGGCTTTTTAATATGCTGTTTGACCTTATCCCTGAACTTATCGGCCAGACCGGCAAGGCGGCCATAGGCGGGAGGAATGACGGTTTCTATTTTTGCCCTAAGCAAGCGGGCTAATACCGGTGTCGCACCGCCGGAAGACACGGCGGCAATAATCGGAGAACGGTCAATAATGGCAGGAAAAATAAAGCTGCAAAGCTCGGGATTATCAACCACATTAACCGGAATGTTTTGTTCTGTCGCAGTTTTGGCCACCAAACGATTGGTTTCCGTATTATCAGTTGCCGACACCACTAGCCTGAATTTGCCAAGATCTGCAGGGGAGAATGACTTTTGCAGTAATGTTAAGTTATGAGTTGCTTGCAGGCTTGAAACTGTGGGACATATCTCCCTGGCGATTACGGTAATTTTTGCACCGGCGCGTGCCAATAATTCAATTTTTCGGGCGGCGATTTCGCCCGCACCAACAACCAGACAAGCTTGATCTTTAAGCTTTAAAAATACAGGGAAATAATCCATTTAGTTACGATATTCTTGGATTTAAAAGAGGATGGTATTATAAGCGCACCAAACTTAGTTGAGAAAACTTAATATAAAGCTATGATCGAATTTAACCTGGAAGTAGATGCTAGCGGTTTGAATTGTCCATTGCCCTTGTTGCGCCTGAAAAAAGCCTTAATGAGCATGTCCAGCGGCGATATCGTCAAAGTGATCGCAACCGATCCGGCCGCACATTTGGATTTTGGCGTTTATGCTGACCAGACCGGGCATCAGATTATTCAATTAATCCGAGAATCCGATAGACAGGTTTTTTATTTCAAAAAGAAATAAGTGTTTGTTGGAAACGCCGATTTTTCGCCATCGCTCAAACAGGTTTATTCCGGCTTACTGCGACTGTCCTCCATATCTGAAGCTTTTGTTCATAAGAAAGAGAAGCATGCGCCGGACTGGTTGATGGCAGGCGCATATAGCTGACTGGAACGGAACTGACAGTAGGCTGCACGTGTTGCCGGTACGCCGATTCCGCTTTTGCTCCGTTGAAGAATACTGCACGGATTTTGTCATGTGTGCGAAAGAAGTCCTGAAAGTTATTTACCGTGATGGAACCGGTATCAATTTTTGCATCCAAACTACCGACTCGCGTGCAGGATTGCAGCACATCCCATAGTGCGATACGGGCGGTCTTCAGTTCTTGTAGACGGGCTTCATACGAAGATTCAGGATCAAACTCAAGCAATTCCGCCATAATCTTCCAGAACGCGTTACGGCGATTCGCATAATACTGACCTGCCGCCAAAGACTCCTGTCCCGGCATACTGCCTAAAATCAATATCTCCGCATTAAAATCCGCAATCGGTTCGAAACAGAATAAAAGTGGTTTTGTCATTTCGGTCTGCAAGACTTAAAACATAAAATCGCAAAGTATACGAAGAAAAATCATGATAAAAATTTAAGCTGTCCTGATTAATTAAATAATTAACAGAATAACCGAAATCATTTAATTAATCAGGACACTTTTAAAGTTAGATTTATAATGCCACCAGCAGTAAGCGCAAGTAATCAAAATAAATTTCCCAAATACAGCATTGAGTTTAAACAGTATGGTTAAACGAAGTATTTTTAGAAAACTTCTCGTTACGATGGTCGGTTTAATTATCGCCTTATTGACGATGTTGACCTTTGTTCAGATTGAATTTCAAAAAGATGTGTTTGAAAAGGAATTGGAAAAACGCATTGTGCTTATGAAAGAAAAGTTAATCGATAGGGGGCAAATTCTATCTGATAATTTATCAGGCCAAGTTGAGAATGGCATCGCTTCCGTTAACCTTTCTTTGGTTGCCGATCAGTTAAGAAATGCAGTGCGGGAAAATAAGGAGCTTAATTACATTATATTAATGCAAGCATCAGGAAGAGCCTATATACATACGCTAAAACCTCAGCTAGAGATGGGAATTTTATCCGAAAAAGAGGATTTATTCGCGGCGGCTCAACAGGCTGCAACAGTTAATGAATATATCAGCAACGCTAAACCCTTTATGGAATTTATCATGCCGATTCAAGTCAGCGCAAAATCCTGGGGCGTTCTCCGGCTGGGTTTTTCCCTGGATATTCTTAATCAGGAGATTGTCAATTCCCGAGAGGAAAGCACTCGTCAAATCCACGAAATGATAGCGCGGCTATTAATGACAGCGACTATTTTCATGGTGATTGGCGCCGGTATCGTATTGTTTGTATCTGAGCGCCTGTCCAGGCCGCTGATGCATTTGACACGGTTGGCAAATGAGCTGGCTGAAGGTAATTTTGCGGTCAGCGAGAAGGTTAAAAAAATTCGTCCTGATGGCGAAATTGGGGCTCTAACGACAGCTTTTTCTCAGATGGCCCGGAACCTGAAGATTTCTTACGATAAGCTTGAAGACTATAGCCGAACGTTAGAGCAGAAAGTTATAAACCGCACATCCGAATTGGCGGAGGCAAGAGATCAGGCTATTGCGGCTGATAAAAGCAAATCGGAATTTCTTTCGATGATGAGTCATGAAATTCGAACGCCGATGAATGCAATCATCGGTATGACCCGGTTAGCTTTACAGACCGACCTGACTGCAAAACAGCAGGATTATTTGACTAAAGTTCAGGTTTCTTCACGCGCTTTGCTCGGAATCATTAATGATATTTTAGATTTTTCCAAAATCGAAGCCGGAAAACTGGAGTTGGAAGCTATCCCATTTAATTTGGATGACGTGCTAAACGATCTTTCCAGTTTAATGAGCGACAAAGTGGAAGAAAAAGACCTACAGCTACATTTTATTACTGCCGACGATGTGCCTGTGGAGTTGATAGGCGATCCGCTAAGACTGGGGCAGGTATTACTTAATCTAGTCAATAACGCTGTCAAATTTACCAGTTACGGCGATATCGATATTAAAATTGCGTTAGCGGAAAAGTGTGTACATACAGAAAAGACAGATCAGGTTTTGCTTGAGTTTTCTGTTAAAGATACCGGTATAGGTTTGACGGCAGAACAAATAGGCGGGCTATTCCAGTCTTTTAATCAAGCCGATAAATCGACCACCCGTAAATACGGCGGGACAGGTTTGGGCCTGGCTATTTGTAAGCGAATGGTGGACATGATGGGGGGTGTCATTCATGTCAATAGTGAAATAGGAAAGGGCAGTACTTTTACGTTTACCGCCATCTTTCGGCAGCCGTATGAGGTAGATCAAAAACGCACGGTATCAAGCGACGCATTTCGCGGCGTAAAAGCATTAGTGGTGGATAATAACGAGACAACTCGAAATGTCTTATGCTTGTATTTGGAAACACTTTTTTTTCAAGTGACTTCCGTCAGTACGGGGGAGCAAGCTATTCAAATACTGGAAAACGCCTCCGTTGACGATCCTTACAGGCTTGTGCTCATGGATTGGCATTTGCCTAAAATGGACGGTATTTCGGTTGCGCGATATATTAAAAATGATCTTAAAGTTCCCTGTATTCCTCACATTATCATGATAACCGCACATAGCAGGGAGGACATTACGCAGCGATCAAATGATCTTAATCTGGATGGTTTTCTTATCAAGCCGGTGCATTTATCGGTATTGGTCAGTACAGTTGTTGAAGCGTTTAATCAAAATAATTTTGATCGATATCAACCCGCGCAAGTCCGCCGCGCAAGAATGAGAAACGAAAAGCTGCATCAAATAAAAGGCGCCAAGTTGCTGCTGGTAGAAGACAATCATATTAATCAGCAGATTGCTAAAGAAACGCTGGAACAGGAAGGTTTTGAAATTGCTATTGCTGCGGATGGCCGGGATGCTGTGCAAAAAATACGAGCAAGCTATTTTGATGCAGTATTAATGGATTTGGAAATGCCAATCATGGATGGTTATGAGGCCACCCGAATCATACGTTCTGAAGCGCAATTCGATGCTTTGCCGATCATTGCAATGACGGCTCACGCGATGAACGATGTTAGAGAAAAGTGCTTGCAGATAGGAATGAACGGGTATGTGACCAAGCCTATAGATGTTGATGAATTGCTGGAAAATCTGATTAAATTTATCAAACCGGCATTACGGAAAACATCGGCTTCTTGCTTGGCGAGGACAGCTCAGCAAACAGAAGTATTGCTGCCGGAACTATTGCCCGGCATTGATATACAACGGGCTTTAAAAAATGTTGTAGGAAATGTGCAACTGCTGCATGACTTGCTACTGAAATTTGAGCAGAGTTTTAGTGATGCGCATATCCGCCTGGATGCCTTTTTACAAGCCGGCGATGTTGATTCGGCTTTGAGGTATCTCCATACAATGAAAGGCGTGGCAGCCAATCTCGCGATGTCGGAATTGAAAACGTGTATAGAAACGTTGGAACAGGCTCTTAATAAACAAGAGGCGTATACGCCTGAACTATTAACTGACTTTGCGAACGCACAAAACAGAGTGCTTGAGTCAGTGAGGCAGCTATATAGCGCTAACTGTTAAAATGGATAACGACAGCGAATGTAATAGGTTTTTGCTGAATGGTTTTCTTCTTTCTCCCACTTCATCTTTTTCAAGCTGATAATGGATAGAAGCCTCATATTAAAAGTGAGCTTAATCTAAATAGTTTGAGAAAGTATGTAATTAATTTCTATAAAGTTTGTAATTAATTTTTATACTGGTAGATTGGAACAAAATAACAATAAAGTTGGGCAATAAACTCAGCAAGGAATGGTTTTACAATGCAACTTAAGTTTTCATTTGATTTATCCAAACCGGTTACGGGTGAAGCAAGCATTGAAATTGATAAACCAATTCACGACGTTTTTTCTTATATTGGCGAGCATTTTTTTGATAACTATCCCAAATGGTCTGTAGAAGTTGTTGAATTTGAACCCTTGGATGGTAAAGACGTATTTATTGGCTCTAAAGCAAAACAAATCCGTAAAGACAACGGCACAAAAGTTGAATCTGTTTTTGAAATCACAGATTATCAACCCTGTATCAAACTTATATTTAAAGGTTTGACTGAACCCTATAAACACAGTTATTTATTAGAGAGCTGTGAACAAACACAATCCACCCGCTTGACTTTTCGCTTTGATTTATTAGAAGTCGAAGTATTTATGCGCCCGTTTGCAAAGCTGATACGTTCCGCTATTGAAGATGGGGCTGAAAATACGGTTGAGAACATCAAAAGTTTAATTGCTGCTGAAAGCAATTAATATCAGTAGATTTATAATAATTATAAAAAATTGGAGTTTAATTATGCCTTTTATTGTTGAAAAAGATAGCGGCCTCATTCCGCAAGTACTTTCCGCTATTTTAGATGAATGTGTTAACGGTGTAACTTTAGCTGATCCCGATTTAGATGATTCGCCAATTATATATGCCAATAAAGCCTTCGAACGTTTAACGGGTTATAGTCAAGAAGATATCATCGGGCATAATTGCCGTTTTCTTCAGGGTAGTGATAGAGATCAGCCCGCTCGCAATCAGATCTCCGAAGCGATGAGAAATCATGACGCAATTGAAGTGACGTTACGCAATTATAAAAAAGACGGCACCTTATTTCATAATCGTTTAAAAATAACCCCTTTATTAGATAGAAAAAAACGGGTTATTTATTATCTTGGTGTGCAGTACGACATAACCGACCAAGTAACTGCCAGTAATGAAATTAAAGAACTGAACGCGTTATTGGCAGCCATGTCGAACAAATAAACAAACTTTTATAATTACGGTATAAAACATGAAGGTATGTTTATGAATGCAGCTGAAAATACTCATAGTAGTGATGGCCTGCTTTTTAATGAAGAGTTATTCGGCCTAGCTATACTGGCCTTTATTTTATTGCTGATCTTCGAAAAAGTTAAACCGCATCGTAATTTTTCCAATAAAGTTAATAAAGAATCATTCGTTACCAATACGACAGCATTTTTAGTTAATAACTTGATTTTGACGGTATTAAGAGCCTCGTCATTATTCCTTGTTGCGCAGCAATTTTCATCCTATGGGCTATTAGCAGGCCTGGATAACGGCTTAGTTAAATGGCTGCTGGCTTTTGCTTTTTTCGATTTGGCAATTTACATTTGGCATGTGGCAAGTCACAAATTCGAATTTCTATGGCGATTTCATAAAGTACATCACAGCGATAAAAGTTTTAATGTTTCTACGGGTTTTCGCTTTCATGTTTTCGATTTATTACTGGAAATTATTTATAAGTCTGTATTCGTTGTAGTTATTGGTGTAGATGCCTATTTGGTACTTTCCATCGAGATTATCGAGTTATTTTTCATTTTTTTTCATCATGCCAACCTTCGCGTTACCAACGAAGAAGCTATTTCACAATTCATTATTACCCCATCACTGCATCGAACCCATCATTCCACCTTACGTGCAGAGCACGACAGTAACTACGGCATTGTGTTGTCAATCTGGGATCGCATTTTCGGAACTCGGAAAGAGTTGGTTCCTGAACATATCGGCCTGGATTTAATTGAAGCGGAAAATTTCATACAGCTGTTTTCGCTGGCGTTTATTACCGAGCTTAAAATTCGCCGATTATTGGGTTGGATTCCTAAAGGTAGAAAGTAAACATTGATCAACCATTAGGTAATCTTGGCGATGATAATTAAAACAAAAAAAGATATTCCTGCCAGTGAAATTACCGATCCTTTGATTTTTAAGGAACGCCGGAAAATCATTAAAGCCATGTTGGCGGCGATGGTTGCAGGTATGGGTATTTCACCGACATTGGCTAATAGCCGTAATCCGGTTTGGGCGAGTTTGCCGAAAGGTGACTTTTCGGCTGATCTTTTAACGCCTACGCCCGCCGAGTTGATTAAAAATTACACCAACTATTACGAGTTTGCATTCAATAAACAAGACTCAACGAAGTTGGCGCAAAATCTTCGGACCGACCCGTGGTCTGTTGAGATAAGCGGCGAAGTGGAAAAACCGGGGATTTACTATTTGGAAGATATTTTACGTCAGCAGACGCTCCAGGAGCATATCTACCGTTTTCGTTGTGTCGAAGCGTGGTCAATGGTTGTGCCTTGGGTTGGTTTTTCGTTAGGCGATCTATTAAAAACGGTTAAACCTTTATCTACGGCCCGTTTTGTAAAATTTACCTCCGTTCTTCAGCCGGAAATAATGCCCAGGCAGCATAACAATGCGATGCTGGAATGGCCGTATGTTGAAGGATTACGCATTGATGAGGCCATGCATCCTTTGACAATAATGGCTGTCGGAATGTACGGCGATACTTTGCCCAAGCAAAATGGTGCGCCGCTACGTTTGGTCGTGCCTTGGAAATACGGCTTTAAAAGCATTAAAGCGATTGTAAAAATCGAGTTGTTAAAAAGGCCTCCGGTAACTTCGTGGAGCCAGTTCGCTCCCAATGAATACGGCTTTTACTCTAACGTGAACCCGTCTGTCGCTCATCCGCGTTGGAGTCAAAGCAGCGAGCGCCAATTAGGCAGCGGTTTTTTTACCTCACGCCGACAAACTGAATTATTTAACGGCTATGGTGAGCAAGTGGCATCACTTTATCAAGATATGGATTTACGGCATTTTTTCTGATGACTTTTCAAATCAATGCCTTGAAGTCGAAAACTATAGCCGCTTGTTTAATCCCGTTGTTATGGTTGTTTATTGACATTGCTTTTGACAATTTAGGCTCAAATCCTGTTCAAGCGCTGCATATTCGTTTGGGCGATTGGTCATTACGTTTTTTGTGTTTGACCTTGGCTATTACGCCCATCCAAACTATTACAAAATGGCGAGGCATGGCGGATTATCGGCAATTGTTCGGGTTGTACGCTTTTTTTTATGCCACCTTGCATTTACTGGCCTACTTGCTGATAGATCATGCTCTGGCGTGGCGTATGATTGGTATCGATATGATTGAAAGCTCTTATATTTGGTTTGGTATGTTGGCTTACATTATTGTGCTTTTGTTAGCGCTGACGTCGCCTAAATGGGCCAAAAAGCGCATGGGTAAAAACTGGAAAAAACTTCATCGGTTTATTCATATTGCAGCCGTTGCAGCAGTTATTCATTATTTCTGGCAGCTCAAAGGTAACCTGGCTGAACCTTTGTTTTATTCCATAATGGTATTTTTATTGCTGGGCTTTCGTGCTTTAGTCTGGGTTAAAAATCGTCAATTAAATAGACTGATGATCCCGGCAGGCAAAAGAATGTTGGCCTTGATGGAAGAAGATGTGATGCCGGAAACGATCCGCAAACGACGCTGAATGCTCAAATGAATGGATGAGTCAAACTATGAGTGTTTCTGGGCTAGTCTATGTTTATGGCGCAGAAGGTTCAGTATTAACCCCAACAGGTAGCTATTCTTTCTTTTGGATCAGCCAGTAAGTAATCCCCAGCGCTATCACAACCAATGCCGATGCGCTCACATATTCCGCCGATAAATGTTTGTAATCGAAAACGATAATTTTTCGGCAAATAGCCATTAGCGCAGTAGCCACAACAAGATTTACCGGGATCACATCACTTCGGATATAGACAGTAATGTTCAGGAAAATTTCAATGGCGATTAACACAGCCAAAAAAGCGCCAAACGTTTCCAGCATGTCATTGATAGTCAACAGCATAAAAGGCGGGTGGGTGATTTTTCCGAAAATCACATAAACGACATCGATAATACCGAACAAAATAACGATCACCATCAGCAAAGCCAGGAACTTGAGCGCCAAGCGTATGGTACGGTGCAGAAGTTGTATAAACGGATCTTCATGCTCCATAGGCAGTTCTTCATGTTGGATGGGCAGTTGTTCGGAACTTTCTAAAGTGACCCGTTTTACCAGCTTATCGCGCAGATGGGCCAATAAAGGAGCAATAATATGCTTATGAGAGATAAACCCGGTGGGCGTTAAATCTTTTACAACAAAATTATTCAAGCCTTCTATTTCGTTTAGCTCTTTATCCTCCAGCTTTTCAAAGCCCATATTCCAGTAAGGAAACAACCGCTCCGTTATCGGCAGTTTTTCAATCACGGTTACGTCTTTATGACGTATATCTTTTTTTATGACTTCAAAGGTAGCATCAACGACGTTCTCATCGCCTTCCAACACCTGAAAAAAAGTGCCATGCGAATAAAATAGTATCCCGGTTATATTGTTCATTCCGTTGTTTACGCGACAGGTTTTTAATAGTATTAGCAGCTTTTCCGAACTAAAGTCTGTGACTGCGGTACTGGCGTAAGTCAGTCTGATCATTGCGGTCTCCCGTAAGTGATTATTGATTTAGCAGGTATTTTATGCGGGTAAATACAGTATAAGCTTGCCTGACTTTGAAAGTATTATTTAAATGGGGTATAAAGCAGGTAGCTTTCAACATATCGGGTGACAGCTTCTATCTATATTCCAAAGCTGGGCATTTTTGCACATTAGCATAGGTGCCGCATAAGCAGTTTTAATGATTTGCCTTGTTCTTGCTTGTGCTAATCGCTTTATTTAATCGGCGAGCAATGCTAAAGTAAATGTTTATTAAAACACTTGGTATTTATTTTGTTGCCGGCTGTTTATATACAATATCTTTAATATTTTTCAATAACTTGATTTAGGAGAATCTCATGGCTTTTGAACTTCCTGCTTTACCTTATGCTAAAAATGCACTGGCGCCCCATATTTCCGAAGAAACATTGGAGTTTCATTATGGTAAGCATCATCAAACTTATGTCACAAACCTGAATAACTTGGTTCCAGGAACTGAATTTGAAGGTTTATCATTGGAAGAAGTTATTAAGAAATCTTCCGGCGGTATTTTTAACAACGCTGCGCAAGTCTGGAATCATACGTTTTACTGGAACAGTATTGCGCCGAATGCAGGTGGCGAACCTACTGGCGCTTTAGCTGATGCTATCGATTCAACTTTCGGTTCATTTGCCAAATTTAAAGAAGAATTTACCAAATGCGCAGTGACTACGTTTGGTTCGGGTTGGGCCTGGTTGGTACAAAATGCCGACGGCAGTTTGGCGCTGGTCAGCACCAGCAATGCAGCGACGCCATTAACAACCGGTCAAACGCCTTTGTTGACTTGTGATGTTTGGGAACATGCTTATTACATTGATTACCGCAATGCACGTCCAGCTTACCTGGAAGCCTTCTGGTCTTTGGTTAACTGGGATTTTGCTGCAAAAAACTTTTCAGCTTAATTTCTTAATCGATGTTGCGTAAGTTATAACAACTGCGAAGAATGTTTTTTGTGTTCTTTATGTCTTCGTGGTGAGATTTTTACCTATTGCGTAACATCAGTTTTTAAGTAGTATAAGAAACCTTCTGCGTCTACCGATGCAGGAGGTTTTTTTATGGGAGAAATAAAAAATGGCTACAGTTTTAATTACCGGCGCCAATCGCGGCTTGGGTCTGGAGTTTTGCCGCCAGTACTCCAAACAGGGTTGGCATGTTATTGCGTGTTCGCGCAATCCTGACGACGCGTTTGATTTAAACAATCTCGCCAGTCATCATAATATTCAGCTGGAAACGCTGGATGTTTCTGAGTTTGGACAAATCGATGCGCTGTCCCAAAAATTGGCGGGTCTGCCGATTGATGTTTTAATTAACAATGCCGGGATTTATACCGATAACGGCAATAACGGTTTCGGCAAGCTTGATTATCAGGCATGGACTAAATCGCTGCTGGTTAACACCCAGGCGCCGTTAAAAATGGCCGAAGCGTTTTTACCGCAAATCAAGTGCAGCGATAAAAAGTTGATCGTTAATATCAGCAGCCTGATGGGCAGCATGGCTGATAATGACAGCGGCGGCAGTATTTTTTACCGCTCAAGCAAGGCGGCGCTGAATGCTGCAATGAAGAGCCTTGCGATAGAGCTTAAAAATCAGTCTGTCGGCGTGCTTATTTTTCATCCCGGTTGGGTCAAAACCGATATGGGCGGGCCTAATGCATTGATTAACGCGGAGCAAAGCGTGACCGGGATGCGTACTTTGATAGAGGGCTTTTCATTGGACCAATCCGGCAGTTTTGTCAAATATGACGGAACGCCAATGCCATGGTGAACACTATGATTAAAAAAATATTGATTTTATCGGCGCTGTTGCAGGGAGCGGCCAATGCCGGAGTTGTAATTCCCGAGCCGATTAAAGCGCCTACCGGCAACCATCCTGTTTTGACCGTGCATGCAAAGGGCGACCAGATTTACCAATGCTCTCTGAATAAAGGCGAGTATTCATGGGAAACGCAGGCACCCGATGCCAAGTTATTCGACGATCGAGGCAAAATAGTCGGGAATCATACGGCTGGACCTTTATGGGAATATAAAGAGGGCAGCCAAGTGGTCGGCCGGGTAGTCAAGAAAATCGATATGGCGCCGGGTTCGGCGATTTCCTGGTTGCTGGTCGAGGTAGTTTCCCATAAAGGCAACGGCCTGTTTTCGAACGTGAACTTTATTAACCGGATTAATACCCGCGGCGGCCTTCCGCCTTCGTCGGGATGCGACTCCAATCATCTGGGCAGCGAAAAGCGGGTCGCCTATACGGCGGATTATATTTTTTACGGTAAATAGCTCAGCTTTAATTCTCTGAGCCTCATCAAACCATAGACCGATTCCAGATGCGGCGCGGCTATGTTTAGCCTTTGGGCGGCGCGCAAGGTATTGCCGAGGATGGCTTCGGTTTCCATCGGATGGCCGTTTTCATAATCTAGCAGCATGCTGGTTTTATAAGGCGGCATCGCATAGGTGTTTTCGATATTAATGTTAACAATATCGTCGGGCAGTGGATGCCCGGAGGCCGCTGCGATGCTGCAAACTTCCTGCATAATGCTGCGTACCAACGATTCTTGGGTTTGCAGGATGTCCAGTGTCAGCAAACCTCCCGACAACACCGATAGCGGATTAAACGGTGCGTTCCAGACGCATTTTTGCCAGCGTCCGGTCACAATATTGTCGATTGCTCCGCACTCAATGCCGGATTGATTAAACAGTTCGCAAAGTTCCAGGGTTTTACGGCTGATGCCGCTCGGCAAATTACCTAAAGCCAGACGGCCATACGCCAGATGCAGTATTTCGCCGGGACCTACCCGATTGCAGCAAATAAATGCCAAACCGCTAACGAGTTCATTATTGGGGAAAGCATTCAGCATTTCCTGCTCGATTTCTACGCCGTTCTGGATAAAGACAATAGATGTGTTCCGGCCGACAACCGGACGAATCAGCGCGACCCTGTCCAACGTCGGAATGATCTTGGTGCAAAGCAAAATATAGTCCGGCGTTCCTTTAAAATCGGAAACATGCCTTAAAACCTGTGCAGGGGTAAAACTCCAGCGGCCGAGCGCTTGGCTGTTGATGATGAAATCGTGTTCCTTTACCTGGTCGTAATCGGAGCGGCAGATAACCGATACCTCGGCTCCGGCTTGCGCCAGCAGCGATCCATAAAACGCGCCGATGGCGCCGGCTCCAATAACAAGGACTTTAATCATGGTTTTGGTCGTTTAGAATTTGCTTTAAAAAAGGGAGAGTCAATTTACGTTTGGCGGCCAAGGAGGCCTTATCCAGTTTTTCCAGTAAAGCCCATAAAGAGGTCAAATCCCTGTCGTAATGCGTCAGTAGAAAACGCCCGGCTTGCGGGGCGATTTCGAAACCCATTTGATCGGCTTTAAAGATAAGTGCCGCAATGCGGTCGCTATCGGTCAAGGACTGTATTTTTAAAGACAGTCCCCAATTAAGGCGGGTTTTTAAATCAGGTAATTGAATGGCAACATCATTGGGCGCTGAAGATGCCGATACGATCAGTTTATGGCCGCGATCACGGTGTCGATTAAAAAAATTAAAAAAAGCCAGCTCCCAAGCGGAGTGACCGGCTATGCGGTCGATGTTGTCGAAACAAACGACATCGTACTCATCAAGCCCGTTCAGCATGGATGGATCGGGTAACTCAGCCTGTGTTAAATCAAAGTAAAACGAACTGAGGTTTTGATTCTGCGCCCGATGACAGCAGGCTTGCAACAGATGCGTCTTACCTTGTCCCGATTTACCCCAGAGGAAAATTTGCTGTTCACCCAAGCCAGCAATGCACTGTTGCAAGTGAGTGACGATTTCCTGATTGCCGCCGGGGAAAAAATCGTTAAAGGTTTGATTGGCCCTGAATTCAAAATCTAACGGAAGCTGCTGTGCCATTGTCAGTTCTGTTTTCCCGCTAGCCGCACATAAAATGTCGTGCCGAAAAAGAGCATCAGGCTCAACATGATTTCAAACGATGCATACAGCCGTTCGTCGGCGTTGACGTAAGCTTCGGTAGTGCCGTGGAGAAAATAAATCAGGCTGACGTAGGCCGCCCACGCGCAACTCCTGGGATTGCGATCAAGCAAGCCGCGCATCGGCAGTAATAACGGAGTAACGGCGACCAGCAGAACCAGCGCCACCGGAAAGCGGGTGGACGGCGTCAGTACGGTATTCCAAAGCATCAACAACGCGAACAAACCGAAAAAACCAATCAGCGCGATGATGTAACAATAAATCGGTTTTATGTTCATGCGGATTTTTTCAGTTGAACTGCGGTTTTGGCCAGTCGCGCACCGAGCGCTTTGCACAAGATTTTTTCGTGATCGCTCAAGCCCGAATGATTCATCGATACATGACTCGGGCCGTAAGGCGTGCCGCCTGACGTAGTTTCACGCAACGCATGCTCGGTATAAGGCAAGCCCAGTATCAACATGCCCTGATGCAACAGCGGCAACATCATCGACAATAAAGTGCTTTCCTGGCCGCCGTGCATGCTGCCGGTCGAGGTAAATACGCCTGCGGGCTTGCCGGATAATGCGCCTGAAAACCAGATTTCCGTGGTGCTGTCGATGAAGTATTTCAGCGGCGCTGCCATATTACCGAAATGGGTCGGACTGCCCAGCGCCAAACCGTCGCAGGATTTCAAATCGTCGAGCGTCGCGTAAATCGCGCCGTGGGCGGGGATGCTGTCCGCGGTTTTTTCACAAACCGTTGACACATCGGGGACGGTTCTGAGCACCGCTTCAGCGCCGTCAACCGATGCTACACCGCGAGCGATATGATTAGCCATGTCCGCGGTGGTGCCGTTACGGGAGAAATACAAAATCAGGATTTTAGTCATAAGTTTTAGACAGACATAGATGCGGCTTTTCCCCCTCTCCCTCTGGGAGAGGGTCGGGGTGAGGGTTGTCTAAAAGGCCCTTATGCATGATTAAAAATAGCCAGTACCGCTTCCGGCGGACGGCCAATTGCCGCCTTGCCGTTGGCGATAACAATAGGACGCTCGATTAAAATAGGATTGTTTACCATCGCTTGAATCAGCGCCTGCCTATCCAGCGACGTATCGCTAAGACCATTTGCTTTATATTCGGCTTCTTTCTTGCGCATTAACTCGCGTGGCTCCATGCCCAACTTTTGCAGAATATCGTCCAGTTCCTGAGCGCTCGGAGGCGTTTTAAGGTACTCGACAACCTCCGGCTCGATGCCTTGTTCTTTCAATAGCTGCAAGGTTTGCCGCGACTTGCCGCAACGCGGATTGTGATAGATTTTTACACTCATAGTTCACGCGCTCATCAAAATAAAAAAGCTATAATAGCATTTTTAATAAAACTCAGGCTTTGGAAAAGGCGATAACAATGATGGACAGAATAACGGATCGAATGAAGCAATATTGGTTATTAGCGCGATTCGACAAGCCTATCGGCATCCTGATTTTATTATGGCCCGCATTATGGGCGCTTTGGGTGGCTGGCGACGGCAAACCCGACTCATTGGTTTTGACTGTTTTTTGTCTAGGAGTTGTATTGATGCGGGCCGCCGGATGCGTGATTAACGATTATGCCGACCGCGACTTCGACCCGCATGTGGAACGCACCAAGCAGCGGCCTATTGCGGCCGGCAAGGTCAAGCCCAAGGAAGCGCTGATCGTTTTTGTCGTGCTGTGCTTGAGCGCTTTCGGCTTGGTGTTATTAATGAATATTTACACCATCATGCTGTCGTTCATCGGCGCATTCCTGGCCGCCAGTTATCCGTTCATGAAACGCTATACCCATCTACCCCAAGCTTACCTGGGCATCGCTTTCGGCTGGGCCGTGCCGATGGCGTTTTCCGCGCAGACCGACAGTATTCCTCCGGTGGCCTGGGTGATGTATTTAGCCGTCGTATTGTGGGCGCTGGTCTACGACACGATGTATGCGATGGTCGACAAGGATGACGATTTGAAAATAGGCGTTAAATCGACAGCGATACTGTTCGGCGCTTACGACCGCCACATCATGGCCGGGTTACAGTTAGTCATACTCGGCCTGCTGGTTGCAGTAGGGCAAATGGCGCATACAAGTTGGCCTTACTATGGCGGTATTTTAGTTGCAGCAGGCTTATCGGTTTATCAGCAAAAATTGATTTTTCACCGGGAAAAAGCGCTTTGTTTTAAAGCGTTTTTGAACAGCAACTGGTTCGGCTTGGCTGTATTCGCTGGCTTGGTAGCGGATTATTGGCTTCGGTGAATCAAGCGCTGGATGGAATCGATTTACTAATGGAAGTTCGTCTGGCCCTTTGTTCCGGTAGGTTATAGAACCTAGTGTTTAATTACGTAAATTAGTTACCGTATTTCTTATTTGGCTACCTTTT